>JBFWRO010000127.1:6068-7341 GCA_050248865.1 Thermomicrobiales bacterium
TGTGACCGTGGATGAACTCGACGCTCGGTGGCGAGAATCGCTGCTGTCGGACAGCGCCAACTGAGTTGCTCGCGGTACACTCGAGCCGAAAACTGATCGATTGCTGTAGATGTCCACGTCTGAGAGTGAACTTCGATGAAAGCGCATATTCTTGATCCTGCCGCAATCGAACTGAAATTGGCGCTTGACACCTTCAACGTCGACCGGGAACGCGCGCACATCAGAATCATTGACTCGAACGTTTGTCTGATGTGCGTCCGCCAGCAGTGCATCAACTGCTGTCCTGCCAATTGCTACTCTCCTCAAACTGACGGCACCGTACTCTTTTCCTACGAGGGCTGTGTGGAGTGCGGAACTTGTAGAATCGTCTGTAACCAGTTTCGCAATGTTGAGTGGTCATATCCGCGTGGCGGGTTCGGCATTCAATACCGCCACGGCTAGACGGACGCGCAATGTATTGGACAACCCGGCACATACTCGTTTGCACGGCCTCCCACTGTTCCCAGAAAGGCGCCAACGAATTGATTGGCAAACTTCGTCTGGAGATTGTTCGCCGCGGGCTGAACAGTAAACTGCTGATCAACAACTGTGGAACGATCGACCTGTGCGATATTGGCCCCAACATCGTGATCTATCCAGACAACCTGATTCTCAGCGGCGTTCAGGCCAAAGATGTTAAGCGGCTCGTGGCGTTTCTCCAGGGCGAAGGTGATATGGACGAGTTCATCACCTCTCCGGGCTCGGTAGCCGAGAAGAAACGCCATGATTTCTACGCCGAAGCTGTACAGCACGAAAGCCAGCTGAGCGACGAAGCATTTCTCACGCTGGCGCTCGATCACGGGTTCGATTCCTCCTGGATCGACGAGCAGGCAAGACGCGGGTTCATCGCCCGGAAACCGGCCGAAGAAGGAACGACGCTCATCTCGGTAACTTCGAAATCGCGCGCTCGCTACTCGGTTTAGGCTGGGCCTTCGAACGTGAGCGACGCGACAAACAAGTCCTCCCCACCAGAGCCGGAAATGGCTGACCCGTCCCCTGAGTCACTGCATCCGTTTCCTCCTGAAATCAAACGTCGCCTGATTCAGATCGACCGGACGATGACGATCCGGATTGCCATTGCCATTGCGCTTGTGGCGATTTCCGCAGTGACCAACAGAGGATTCCTTGGATGGGGACTCCTCTTCGTCATGGGCGTTCTTGTCGTTCCAGTGGGACGGGCGAGGTCGTGTCTTATTGCGATCGTGCCGTACGCGGGGGTTTGGTTCATTTTCAC
>JBFWRO010000128.1:0-7314 GCA_050248865.1 Thermomicrobiales bacterium
CCGAACAGAAGTACAAGGCCGGCCAGATCGATGTGAACGTCTGGGCCGACGATATCGAGGCTGATTACGAGGCATGGTGCGGGGAAAACAGCCTGGAGTATTCGAAGAAGGGACAATGACGTCACTGGGCGCGGGCAATGGGCAATAGGCAAAAGAGTCTATTGCCATGGCCCGTTGCACGGCCCACTGTCTACGAATAGCGGCCTGCGGCCTATGATCTGCGTTCCACCATCTGCGACCTGCGCGCCACGATCTTGCGCCTGACAGGATACGGAGCACGATGACAACCACCGACCATTCCTATGGGTTCCACACCCGCACGATCCACGCCGGCGAACATCCAGATGCAGCCACTGGCGCTCACGGCACGCCAATCTATCAGAGCAACACGTTCGCGATGGGAACGTGGGAGAGGTTCAACGATTTCTGGGAAGGCAAGGAAGGCGTTTACGGCTACAGCCGTGACCTCAACCCGACGGTCGACGTGCTCGAAAAGAAGATCGCCGACCTCGAAGGAGGGCCGGGCGCCGTTGGCACGGCATCTGGAATGGCGGCGATCAGCTCGGCGCTGCTCGCCACGGCGGCGGGCGGACATGTCGTAGCGGCGGACCAGATCTACAACACGGCGAACAAGCTGGTGAGTGAGAATCTGCCGGCGCTCGGCATGCGGTTCAGCCGGGTCAATATCACCGATCTGGATGCGGTCGAAGCAGCGTTCGAATCCGACACCAGGATCATCTACACGGAATGCTTTTCGAACCCCAATCTGCGCGTCGCCGACCTGCCGGCGCTGGCAGACCTGGCGCACGCCCACGGCGCGCTGCTCGTCGTCGACAACACCTTCCTGTCGCCCGCGATTCTCCGGCCGCTGGAGCATGGCGCGGACGTCGTGCTGCACAGCGCCACGAAGTTTCTGGCCGGACATGGAGAGGTCATCGGTGGGGTCCTCACGGCGGCAGATCAGGAAATGGTCGACACGCTGCGCACAACGGTCATGCGGTTTGGCGGCACGCTTAGCGCATTGAGCGCCTGGCTGATCATCACCGGAATGAAAACGCTGCCGCTGCGAATCGAACGGCATTCGGCCAATGCGCTGGCTGTGGCGCAATTTCTGGCCGCCCACCCGATGGTCGGGGAGGTCCGCTATCCTGGCTTGCCAGATGATCCCGGCCACGAGACCGCGAAACGATTGGTTGGCGGCTCCGGGATGTATGGGGGAATGCTCTCGTTCACGATGCGTGATGGCGCTGAGGCGATTCCGGCATTTGCGGAAGCGCTGAAACTCTTCACGTTCGCGACCAGTCTCGGCGACACCTCCTCCCTCTGCTGGCCGATCTATCAGACGGATGTCGTGAGGCTCTCCGTCGGTCTCGAAGATGTCGTCGACCTGCTCGACGACCTCGATCAGGCGCTGGGCGGATAACTGGGGTTAACGAGAGATGCTCATCGAAACATTGCGCGAATATTACGCCTATACCGACTGGGCCAACGACCGGGTGCTCACCGCTGCCGAAGCCTTGACCCCGCAACAGTTTCTCGAGTCGGATCTTCCAGGAATCTCGTCGATACGCGACACGCTCGTGCATATCCAGTGGGCGAACTGGGTCTGGCTTGGCCGATGGAAACCGGACCCGGGCAGGGCCGACTTCGACAAGCTCGAATTCCCGGACATCGCTTCGATTCGGGCTTTCGGCGAGCAGATGTCCTCAGACCTTCACGCAATGCTCGAGCAGCTCGACGATGAGCAGGTCGGCAGACAGGCGGCCTACACCAACCACCTGAACGAGAAACACGAGTTCTCGCTTGGCCTGCAGGTGCTGCACCTCGCCAACCACGCCACCTACCATCGCGGAGAGGTTGCAGCGCTCCTGACGCGGTTCGGTTGTTCGCCCGGCGAAATCGATATCACCCGCTGGATGGCCCGGAAGGACGAACGTCGGAGTTCATAAGTCGCAGGCCGTTATTCGTAGATCGCGAGACCTTTCTCTGTACTGTCGTCGGAGGCGGTATGGAACATGACCTCGGTGGTCGCCGGCCTGCGCACGACGACCCACCGCTTACGGCACTACCGCCAGCCCATACCGGGGGCAACGAAGCTGAGGATCGCTTCGATGACGTGCGCGTTGTAGTCGACGCCGAGCTGGTTCGGAACGGTCAATAACAGGGTATCGGCTTCCGCGATCGCTTCGTCCTGGGAAAGTTGCTTGACCAGCACATCCGGCTCGGCGGCATAGCTCCGGCCGAAGATCGCCCTGGTGTTCTCATCCAGATAGCCAATGTGATCGCGATCTTCCGACCGCTGGCCGAAATAGGCGCGATCACGATCGTCGACCAGGGCAAAGATGCTCCGGCTGACCGAGACTCGCGGCTCCCCCGCATGCCCTGCTGCTCTCCATGCCTCGCGGAAGATGCGGATTTGCTCGGCCTGCTGGATATGCAGCGGTTGCCCGGTTTCATCGAACTTCAGCGTCGAGCTTTGCAGGTTCATGCCCAGCGTTCCCGCCCAGGCAGCGGTCGCGTTCGATGCGGCGCCCCACCAGATGCGGTCCCGTAGGCCTGGCGAGTGAGGTTCGAGCCGTAACAGTCCGGGCGGATTGGGAAACATCGGGCGGGGATTCGGCTCGGCGAACCCCTTCCCCTGCAGCAACTCGAGATAGATCTCGGCGTTGCGGCGCGCCATCTCGGCGTCGGATTCGCCATCGCGCGGCTCGTAGCCGAAATAGCGCCAGCCATCGATCACCTGTTCCGGGGATCCGCGGCTGATCCCCAATTGCAGCCGGCCGCCGGCGATCAGATCGGCCGCGGCGGAGTCCTCCACCATGTAATACGGGTTCTCGTACCGCATGTCGATGACCGCGGTGCCGATCTCGATCCTGTTTGTTTTCGCGCCGATTGCCGACAACAGGGGAAATGGCGATCCAAGCTGCCGGGCGAAGTGGTGGACCCGGAAATAGGCGCCATCCGCGCCTATCTCCTCGGCGGCGACCGCCAGTTCGATCGACTGCAACAGCGCGTCAGCCGCGGACCGTGTCCCCGACTGCGGCGACGGCGTCCAGTGTCCGAACGAAAGAAATCCGATGTTCTTCATGCTTTACTCGTTTGACGTAGATCGCAGGTCCCGGGTCGCCAATCGCAGGTCGCAGCTCGCAAGCCGTGAATCGTAGGGCGAACGATAGCCATTCCTCGTCGCCCATGCTCCATTGTCTATTGCCCATTGCCCGGTGCCTGGGTCTGAAACTCCGACTGAATATAGTCCACCACCGCCCAGATTTCCTCGTCGCTCAGGGTATCGCCGAAAGCCGGCATCTCTGTTCCCGGGACGCCGTTGACAATCGCCGTGTACCATCCTGCGTCATCATGGATGTGCAGCGTAAGATCAGTGAAGTCGGCCGGGGGCGGCTGCAGTCCGGTCGCGGAGGGGCCGTCGCCCTGCCCGGTTGCGCCGTGACATGAAAGGCAGAGCGCCTCGTAGGTTTCCTGGCCTCGCACGATCGATTCATCGGTTGTCGGTGGCCGGGGAGGAATCGCGCCTGCCGGTTCCACTCGATCGGTGGCCATGATGCCGAATCCGAGCACCACTGCGGTCGCCCCCAGCAATGCGCTCTCCTTGCGCAGGCCTTTCGCCCCAGCCAGCCACCCCACCACAAGTCCGATGAGCCCGATGGCGACCAGGAGCAACGCCGCGATCGAGTGACTGCTGAATCGCCACGCATCTCCGGTGTCCGACTGACCACCGCCGGCAATCGGGAACGTTGCCACACCCTCCCAGGTGAAATTGCCGATGCTGCGGACAATGACGTTGGCGGTCCAGTCGCCAGAGGCGCTCAGCTCGCTTCCGTGCCACTCGAACTGGTTGCCGGTCGTGCGCTCCAGCGGAAGCGCGTTCACGCCGAGAGCGCCACCGGTCAGCTCCAGCTCGATGACCGCCTCCGTATCCTCGCTCAGCGTCCCTCCGGGAACATCGAGCAAAAAGTGGTTGGGTCCGGGAATGCCCGGAATAATCGAGAGTGTGGCCGGTTGCCCTTCCAGATCGAGCGCAATCTCGATGGAGGCCGCAACAGGCGTCGCGGTAACGTCTCGTGCCGGTTGCAGACTGGTCATCCGGCCAACCATCAGCAGAATGACCACCGTGATCGCGACTTCGGCACCAATCGACCAGGTGAGCTTCTTTGTCGAGATTTCATTGCCTCGATCGAGCTTGCGGGTGATGAATAGGAGGTTGATAGCAGCCAGGATCAGGACGACGACAACCAGCCCCAGCTTGATGGTCAAAGAGCGGCCATGATCGGTGTTGCGTAACGCATCGACACTGCCGACCTGCAGCCAGGAGGCGTATGCGCCGGTGAGAGCCATCATGCCCCAGCAGATAAGGGCCACTGCGGAAAAGCGGGGAATGGCGATGGCCAGCGCTTGTCGCCGGCCGCCATGCTCACGCGGCGACCGCAAGAGCCCCGCCAGGAGGAGCGCAAGCCCGCCGAACCAGATGCTCGCGGCCGTGATGTGCGCCCAGTCGAAGACGATCGCCGTGGTGCGGCCTTCGCCCAGGGCTGCCGCATGCGCATTCATGCTGATCGGCGCCGCCAGCGAGAGACTCAGACCCAGGGCGAGGAGGGAGAGCCCGCGCCGGTTCTCGGGATGTGCCCAGTCGACCCACTCCAGAACCACACCAATCGCGGCCAGCAGCAGAATCCTCGCGATCCAGAGTTCTCCATACCGGGTATCCCGCACCACATCGATGGTGCTGTCCAGCAGGGCATCGCCGTCGACTGTTGCCGCCTGGACGAGAAGGGCCAGCACGTTGGCCGCCAGATTGACGACGATCATCACGAGCACCAGATTCCATGTGCGTCGTTGCACCATGGAAGCAAACTCGGGATCGTTTGCGGTTGCCGGGCGGAGCACCGTCAGCCAGACCAGCCAGATGGCGATGATTGCCGCAAGGCTCAGTAAGACCAGCCAGCGAGAAGCGGACTGCAACCAGAGGGGTGACCCCTCATCTTCACTGCCGATCGGCGCAAACACCTGCGTGACATCATCAGCAGTGCCAACGGTGAAGGCGAAGTACCCACTGGCGGTATGCCCGTCCGCGGTCGACAGATTGTTCCAGACCACGGAGTAGGTGCCGCGCTCGAGAGACTCTGCGAGTGGGATGCGCAGTGAGAAATCGTCCGGGCCTGGTTCGGAGACCACCCCGGCGACAAGGGCGCCCCGCTGGTCATAGATCTCCGCCCTGCTGTATCCAAACTCCAGAGGCTCCGTGAACCAGATCGTGATCTCGCCGGGAGCAACGGGCAGGATGGAGCTGGGCGGTGGGTCACTCCGGTCGAAGGCAGCGTGTGCGGCTGCATCCTCCTGGCCGGCCAAAAACGCAGCCGCCAGCAAAATGATCAGCGCCGTCAGCGCTATTCCGGTTCGGCGGTTTGTGAGCAGATTCATGGTGTCACTTGAGACATGGAGACAGAGGCGGTCTACTGGCATTGTCGCCCACAGACCGCCCCGCCGCCCAACGCCGAGAGGCTATTCCGCGGTTGCCGGGAATTCCAGCTCGGTGCGCGGAGTGACTTCGCTGAAGGTCTCTGGCCCCGCGGTGAAGACTTCCTCTATGGCCACGCCGTCGATCTCACCAGTGATTCGGAACGAATAGACACCAGGTTCGGTCGGAATTACGTACGAGACATAATGTCCAGCGTCCTGCCAAACCGTCTCCACAGGCAGTGATGCCGTTTGGTCCTCATAAATGATCTCGAACGTCAGGGTGCTCTCCAGACCCTCGATGGGCTGTCGCTCGACGGCTTCTCCCTCAGCTGGGGGAGTCGCGTCAGGGTCGTTTCGTGTGATGCGCACGCTGATGGCATTGAGCTCACCCTGAACCGCAGGTTCGTTCAGAAATCCCACGACGAAATGGAATTGCCCATCATCTCCCACCTCACGCTGCTCGTGGGCTGAAATCGTGCCACCCGTGGCGACAATGCCCAGAAATGCCATGGCGGCGGCGAAGGCAAGCAGAATTACCCGGTTCTTCATGGTAGAACGTTCCCTTTCATGTTTGGCGAATTGGTTGCCAACCGGCAAGGCCCTTCCTTGCCTGCATTCAGGTGCTTCGATTCAGCGTCCAAAAGGGAAGCTGAATTCGCGTGAGCTTCCGCGCGTGGAAGCACGTCAAATTGCGGAAATCAGCAAAGCGTGCCCGTCGACCACCGCGGCGGTGGTATCTCTGGCTTCGTCGAGAGCCCTGCCGACCACACCGGAACATGGGCGGCGGGCGCGCGCGCGCGTTCAGTCCGACCCTTGCCCACCGATTGGGGAATCAGGACCTTCGCAAATCCCCAGTCCGACACCATGAATGCAGTGGCAGTCGGCCGGTCTGGGGCGGCGTCACCGACCTTGACTGGAGACAGATGGTGATGCTCCGCCGATTGGCGGGAGTGCGGGTCCGCACCATGATGAGCAAATGACCCCGTCACCGCGTCATGCCACAGTTGAAGAAACATATGAGGGTGCGCGCCCGCTGATCCACCGCGGTATGTCGCGGGAGAGCTCAAGAGCCCGAAGACCAGCAAACCGATCAGTACGGGATGTCGCGACGAACGTGGTTTGGACATCATGACTCGACTGAGGCTTTAGCGGACATCCCCTGCCGCTGCACCCAATCATAGGACAATGCCTGCAGGAGTTTCAGAGAGTGCTGATCAGTCCCACCCGATGCCGGGCATCGCGGGCGGCGAAATGCAACCATCCCGGCCAATTCCTTCTTCGACAACTACCTTCGTCGAGTAGACCAGTGATTCGTAGTACGTCGTGTTCGGAATGGCGCAGGCCAGATGGAGATTTGGCAGTCCTCCACCATGGACCTCCGCGCGCATATGAAAGGCCTCGGCCAGGTGGGCAATGCGCAACCCTCCGGTGATCCCTCCCTTGTAATGGGTACTGGTGCGGACCATGTCCGCTGCGCCCTGCATGATGAAGTCAGCGATGTTGTAGTGGACCCCGTCCGATGTCTCGCCGGACAGCACGGGGATGCGCAGTGCCTCCGCAAGACGGCGATACGCATCGATGCTGAACTCGCGCATCGGTTCTTCGTACCAGAGATAGTCCGCTTCCTGCAGGGCGTGACCGACATAGAGGGCGTCGACCAGATCGAAACCGGCGGACCCGTCATACATGAGTGCGATGTCGGGTCCGACATGATTTCGCAGGGCTTGACCGAGCCGAGCGTCACGGCGTGGATCGCCCCAGGCATGGAGCTTGATCGCCTGAAAACCCCAGTCGAGGCACTGATCGGCAACCTCGAGGAACTCCTCGGTCGTCTCGAAA
>JBFWRO010000129.1:0-7302 GCA_050248865.1 Thermomicrobiales bacterium
GCCTTTCTCGATCTCCCGGGCGCGCAGAAGTGGCAGAAGATCGACCTGACCATGGCGTCCGGTCCTGCCGCTGTTGTGCAATGGACATCCCAGACAACCCCCACCGGCGCGATGGGCAATCCCGAGTTGGCCACCGACGAGAAAGGGGAGAAGGTTTTCTCTCGAGCGGTCGAGGAGATGGTCGATCTCGTTCGTTGGTTCCGCGACCGTCCCGACCCGGAGCGTATCGACCTGCACGATCGGAAACCCGCTTTCGACCTACCATTTACCTTCTGAACCGCCGCCGGCAGCCGCATCGCGCTGAGGAAGAAGTCATGACGCAACCACACATCATGCGATCGGTCGATCTCCAGGCGGAGATCGAGCGCTTCGCCGTGGATTCGCCGAGCGGCCGCCGATCGGAGATTCTGGTCAAGACGCCATCGCTTCGCGTGGTGCTCGTGACGATGACCGCCGGAACAGAATCGCACGAGCACTCCGTCGATGGCCCGATCACGATTCAGGCGCTGCAGGGACGCTTCGCGGTGACCGCTGGAGACTCATCGTTCGAGTTGGCCGAAGGGGGTTTCGCCGCTCTCGAGGGTGGGATTCCTCACGCCGTGCACGCCATCGAAGACGGCGCATTCCTGCTGACGATTTCCTGGATCGGCCGGGACGAAGAGTAATTCCTGAAGCTGCCAACGACTCAATTCCTGTCGTGATGAGCAGAATAGGCGATACTTCCCCAATTCACTGAAGGTGAGCAAGCACTGGGAAATGCGATTTCCCGGCGAGACTCGCCGAAAGTCGGTCGTCACGAGAAATGCGGACACTGCCGTTGCTCGGCATTTCCGCAACAGTGGTGACGTACCGGAGTGGGCATTTCGCACGAGGCAGGAGAAGGCAATGACTTTCGAAACGAACTCGACGATCGCGCGAAAACGGCAAACGGTACGACGGTGGCGCAGTTTGGAAGTACTAGCGGCTTTCGCGTTGCTCTTTTCCGGCATGGCGAGCATCGCCATTGCCCAGGACGATCCTCCGTACTATTCCGACGCGCTTCCAGCGGAGACCACTGGCGGAACAGTCCGCTACCTTCTGTATGAAGATCCCAACAATCTGAATCCGCTCGGCGGCGCGACGACGATCGCCCTCCAGGTAGTCAACGCGATTACAGAGGGTCTGACTGAGAACGATCCAGACGGCAACTATGTGCCGGTGCTGGCCGCCGAGCTGCCCACCGTGGAGAACGGCGGCGTCTCAGAAGACCTTCTGATCATTACCTGGAAGCTGAAGGAAGGCGTGCTCTGGTCGGACGGCGAGCCGTTCACCAGCGATGACGTCCGCTTCACCTGGGAGGCCGCTGTGCATCCAGACAGCGCCTCGCCCCTTGCTTCTGATTACGCGCTGATCACCGATGTGCAGACGCCGGACGATCTCACCGCCGTCGTTACCTATTCGGAGTTCAACGCAGGCTATCTCGATCAGTTTCCCTGGATACTGCCCAGGCATGCCGCTGGCGAACCCGCGGATATGCTGAATTGGGACTTCAATCGCAATCCCGTCGGCACCGGGCCGTTCAAGCTCGACGAGTGGTCGTCGGGCGAGTTCATCCAGCTTTCGCGCAACGAGAATTTTCGCGAGGAGGGTAAGCCGATCCTCGATGGGCTGACGTTCCTGATCATTCCGGACGAAACGGTCCGCACGCAGATGATGATCGAACAGGGCGCCGAGGTCATGCTCTGGGCCGGGCAGGAAGCCGAAACGCAAATTGTGGAAGCGGGCACCGGCATCAGCGGCATCGCGCCGGGAATCTGGGTCATGCAGATGCGCTTCAACCTCTCCATGCCATACGACGGAGATCCTGGCGTCACACCGCCGCATCCCATGCTCGGAGATGTGCGGGTCCGCGAGGCGATCACCAAAGCGATCGATCGGGACCGAATTCTCAACGAATTGCTCGAGGGCACCACGACGTTCGAAATCGACTCCCCGCTCGATGTCGGATGGATGGCCTGCGAAGTCGAACCCTTCGTTCACGACCCGGAAGGGGCCATGGCCCTCCTCGATGAAGCGGGCTGGCGTGACGAGGACGGCGACGGCGTGCGGGAGGCTCACGGGGTCGAAGGCGTCGAGGATGGGACCACGCTGACCATGACCATGAACGGCTACACCGGCTGGGACGTGCTCGAACTGACCGAGCTGGCCGTACAGGAAGACCTGGCCAACGTCGGCATCGAGGTCTCCATCGAAAATCAGGAGTTCGCGGTCATCTTCGGCACCTGGGAGGACAGCTCTCCCCGCCTGCTTGGTGACTACGACATCCTGATCTACGACAGCGGCTGGTTTGCCGAGCCGGGCAAGGACATCACGAATGCCTATCACCCGGACAACGTGCCAAGCGCCGACTTGCCGGGTGGCGACAACTTCCTGCGCTGGGTACGCGAAGACGTCGGCGATTGGCTCGAGGCTGGCAACACGTCTCCTGACATCGAAGTTCGCCGCGAGAATTACTGCAACGTTGCAAACGCCCTGCGTGAGGACGTCGTCGTCTTCCCGCTGATGCAGTTCGCCGAGGGCAGCGTCTACTCCACGAAGTTGCACGGCTTCACCGTGAGCACCTGGGAGTACGGCACCTGGGACGCCGAGAACTGGTGGCTGGAAGAGTAGATTGGGATGAATCGTGCCGCCGCTGCGACGTTCCTTCGTAGCGGCGGTGGCGTGTCCCCGCCGGAAAGAGAACGGAGCGCGATCGGCGTGGAGCCACCAGTATGGCCTGGTACGGCAACATGACTGTGGCTTTTGGCCCCGCGTGCCATCGACGACAACGAAGGATCTCCGTTACGGCGAGCAGTGATTTTGCGGTTTCGCTGGCCGCAGAGTTCACATCTCGGTCTCTGGATTACCAGCTTCGATCTGCGACCTGCGACTAACGATCTGCGGCCTACGACCTACGGACCACCAACCACATGGGCGCGTTTTTTCTGAGACGACTGCTAGGGGCCATACCGCTGCTCTTCGTTGTGAGCGTCGTGGTCTATGGCCTCCTGTACATGGCGCCCGGTGGCCCGACTGCGATGTATTTGCGCCGGGGCGCCGGCATGAGCGGCGATGACCTGGCCAGACTGGAGAATCAGCTCGGTCTGAACGACCCCTTCTACGTCCAGTACTTCCGCTGGCTGGGCCGGGTGCTGCAGGGCGACCTGGGCATGGCCATAACGTCGTCGCAGCCGGTCACTGACGCCATCTGGGAACGGCTGCCAAATACCCTTTTTCTGATGGGCTCGGCCTGGGCGGTGACCTTGCTCATCGCTATTCCGATCGGCGTCTATTCGGCGATTCGGCAATATTCGAAATTCGACCACGCGGTGACGGCATTCACGTTCGTCGGTCAGAGCATTCCGACCTTCTGGTTCGGACTCATCCTGATCCTGGTCTTCTACTCCACGCTGGATAACCCATTCAGTGGCAAGCCACTCCTGCCTTCGGGAGGGATGCGGACGATTGGCGAGGATCTGACTGGTTGGGCATTTTACAAGGATCGTATCGAGCATCTGATACTCCCGGTAGCCATGCTGGCCATGGGATGGATCGCCTGGTATTCACGTTTCTTGCGCTCATCGATGCTCGAAGTGGTTCACGCCGACTATGTGCGCACCGCGAGGGCCAAGGGACTCCGCGAGAACATGGTTATCCTCAAGCACGCCTTCCGCAACGCTGCGATCCCGCTTGTCACGCTGATGGCGCTGGATCTGCCATTCCTCTTTACGGGGGCGCTGTTCGCTGAGGTCATTTTTTCCTGGCCGGGTATGGGGCGCCTCTTCTATCAGGCCGCCGAACGCCGGGATTACGGTCTGCTGATGGCCATCATCATGATCACGTCAGTGCTGATCATCCTGGCCAATATCCTTGCAGACATGATCTACAGCTGGCTCGATCCCAGGATTCGGCTGTGATGAGCGCCTCGCCGGTGCAGGGTGCGTTGCCTGCGACCTACGAAACCGTTCTTCCGGAGCGACGGCAGGAATCGATGCTGGGTCTGACTGTCCGACGATTCTTGCGTCACAAGTTCGCGGTGGCCGGACTGATCGTCCTGGCGATCGTCTGCCTCTCGGCAATTCTCGCTCCCTCCATCACCCAGGATCCCAATGCGCTTTCCGTCTCCGAGCGGAAAGAAGCACCCTCATCGGCGCACTGGTTTGGCACCGACGAAGCCGGCCGCGATATCTTTGCCAGGACGTTGCATGGGGGCCGGGTTTCCCTGACGATCGGTCTCGCCGCAACCGTGGTTGCGCTGGTGATCGGAACACTGGTGGGCGCGCTCTCCGGCTTCTTTGGCGGCTGGATCGATGCAGCGCTGATGCGGATTACCGACGCGTTCCTCTGCTTCCCGCAGCTTTTCGTTCTGATCGTCTTTGCCACTCTGATGCGCACGACTGATCTTCGGGCCTTGAAGGGGAGTATTGCGCCCATCGCATTGATCATCGGCGTCCTGTCGTGGATGGGTTTGGCCCGCATTGTCCGGGCAACCTTTCTTTCACTGCGAGAGAAGGAATTCGTCGATGCGGCACGGTCCATCGGCGCCAGCAACAGCCGGATCATGATCCGGCATGTCCTCCCCGGCGCGGTCGGACCGATCGTCGTACAGGCGACGTTGCTCATCGCCGCGACGATCCTGGTGGAGTCAGGTCTCAGCTATCTTGGTTTCGGTGTGCAGCCGCCCACGTCCACCTGGGGGAACATGCTGGAAGGCGCGAAAGCACACATGAACACGCTGCCGGTGTACGGCATTGCGCCCGGCATGTTGATTTTCCTGACCGTCATGAGCATCAATTTCGTCGGCGACGGTCTCCGCGACGCCCTCGATCCGCATGCGAGGCGGTAAGGTCCAGCAACATGGTCCATTGGCATTGGGATCAGGACCAGGTGGCGGGAAGACGATCCGTAGCGGCGGTGGCTTGTCCCCGCCGGTGGCGGAACGGAGCGTCAGCGGAGTGGAGCCACAATTACCGTCGCGGGGACGCGAAGACGGCCGTGGGGAACGTGTTGATGGCCCTGCGGGCCATCGGCGACCACGAGGGATCGCCGCGACGCCGATGACGTTCGCGAACGAACTCATCGTTGAAAAGGGGGCCTGCGGGTGTGAACGAGGGACCTCCTCGCGAGTCCGATTGGTCAAAACGTGATCGTCGGCGGATACGCCTTCCTCGGGAAACGTACGCACTGGAGGGTTCGACCTGGCATGTCACGCTTGCCACTCGCCAGGGAATCTCGCCACTATTCGAAGAAAGAGCGCTGCGTTCCCGAATGGTCGAAGTGATTGACGAACGATGTGGCATACGTGGATGTGTATTGCACCTTTCCTGCGTCATGCCCGATCACGTGCATCTGTTGCTCGAGGTAGGGAAGGACGACCTCATCGCCGTGATAGGGGATGTAAAGTCCTGTGTTGCACGGGAGTGGTGGGGCTTTGGTGGAGAGCGATCTCCCTGGCAACGACGCTTTTACGATCGTGGCGTTCGCACGTCGAGACAATTCGAGGAAGTTGTCCGATACATTCTCGGCAATCCAGTCGAATCAGGGTTGTGTGAGGACTGGGAGGAGTATCCATATTTCAGCGGTGTTCTCTTGCGCAGTGGGGATCCGTAGCGGCGGTGGCTTGTCCCCGCCGGTGGCGGAACGGAGCGTCAGCGGAGTGGAGCCACAATTACCGTCGCGGGGACGCGAAGACGGCCGTGGGGAACGTGTTGATGGCCCTGCGGGCCATCGGCGACCACGAGGGATCGCCGCGACGACGATGGAGAACGGTGGATCATTGGGGTATGCCGAGATTTGAAAGGAACGCATGAAGGACTACGGCAAGTACAGTTTCTGGCTCGAGGCCTGTGGTGACGACCTGACGCCGCGAGCGGCGCTCGAAGACTCGACTGATGTCGACGTGGCAATTCTTGGCGCCGGGTTTACCGGGCTATGGACGGCCTGGTATCTGAAACAAGCGGATCCTGCGCTCAACATCGCCATCCTCGAGGCCGAGATCGCCGGATTTGGCGCCTCGGGTCGCAATGGCGGGTGGTGCACATCTGGTTTCCCTCGCTCTCCGGTCGAATTGCTCAGTGCCTATGGCTACGATGCGGCGCAGGCAATCACCCGGCAGCTCTACGAAAGCATCGATCGCATCGGCGAGGTCTGTCGCCAGGAAGGAATCGACGCGCACTACCATGAAGGTGGCGAGCTTATTGTCGCCAGAGCAACGTGGGACCTGCCAAGGCTGCAGGCGTTCTACGATCAGTTCCGGGCAATCGGACTCAGTGACAACTATGAGCTGCTGAGCAAAGAGGCGACTGACGCCCGCATACGCATTGCCGGCACGGTTGGCGGTTTCTGGAGCAGGGAAGGCGCGGTCATCCAGCCCGCCCGCCTCGCGCGAGGTCTCGCCCGCGCGGTCGAGCGCAAGGGCGTGACGATCTACGAACAGACCAGGGTCACCGACTTTTCCCCCGGGAATCGACCGGTCCTGCATACCGAGCGAGGGGATGTCCGGGCGAATGTCATCGTCCTCGCCGGAGAGGCGTATCTCTCTCAACTGGAAAAGACGAAGCGAGACATCGTCCCGGCAACCTCCCACATGGTGATCACCGAGCCACTCACTGACGCGCAATGGGAGCAGATCGGCTGGGAGAATCGCGATTTACTGATGGGATTCGGGACGACGAATGGCTACATCCAGCGTACCGCCGATGGCCGAATCGCCTTTGGGCCATTCAAAGGCAACTACCCCTTCAACTCGAAGATTAGCGATGAACTCGACCGCGACGAAGCCATTTTCGAGCAGGCTCGGAAGTCGACGCTCGTCTGGTGGCCGCACTTGCAAGGTATTCGCTTCACCCATAGTTGGGGCGGGGTATTTGGCATGCCCCGCGATCATATGCCGACCATGACGTTCGATCCGAAGACCGGCGTGGCCACGGGTCAGGGATACACGGGTGAGGGCGTGGCCACTGCGAATTTGTCGGGACGCGTTCTCGCCGACCTGATCACCGGAACCGATTCGGATCTGACCCGGCTACCGATGACCTCACACAAGATACGTCTCTGGGAGCCAGAGCCGATCCGCTGGCTCGGCACCCAAGCGGTCCGCAAGAGCATGCGGCGAACGACGGCGCAGGTCGAAAAAACCGGCAGGTACCCTGAAAAGCCAACCTTGGCCGAGCGACTGTGGGACTGGTGAGGCGGGAACCCCATCTTTCGAACTGAGCAGGGTGACGCTATACTCAATGCCTGAATAGTCATTTGCTGCATAGCACAGAGAGTGCCAGCAGGAGG
>JBFWRO010000130.1:0-7253 GCA_050248865.1 Thermomicrobiales bacterium
AAGGGGATGCCATCTGGCTCTACATGGTCATGTATGGTCTCGTGCGATTTGCAATCGAAAGCCTGCGCACCGACAGTCTGTACATTGGACCATTTCCTGCTGCGTATTGGATAAGCTGGGGACTCATCCTGGGAGGTGTGCTGATCTTCGTCATCCGTCGCACAATCATTCCGGGGATGATCGTCGCTGATGCGAAGGCCACGGGGCTATCGACTGATACAAGGGAGCCATGAGGAACAACCTGAGCGAGCAACGTTGTAGGGAACGATGGCAGGCGATCGCAACAGTGATCGTTGCCCACGTCGATGGCCTGGCCGGGCAGGGCTCGTTCGACGAGGATGTCCGGTCCGCGATCACGGGGGCCGCCGACAACGTTGCCCAGGGTTCGCCAGACACCGAATCGACCTTAGAAGCGGTCGTTTCATTCGACGAGCGCCTCGATGCGCTGGTGCCGGCGCGGCTGCGTGGCGCGGCAACCATGGGCAGAGGCTCGATCGAGGTCGCGCAGACGGTCAATCGCATGCTGGTTCGGAGCGAGTTGGCGGCGACAGGCGCAGTGTTGCTCGAACTTGTGGACTCCCTCCTGCAAACGGCAAGCGCCCACGTCGTTACGATGCTCCCGATGCACGCCGGCGGTCAGCCGCTGCAACCCACGACCTTCGCCAGCATCGTCGGCGGGACGACGGGTCCGCTGCTGCGCGGTGTCGACCTGCTCAATTTGGCTCTGAGGCAGACGAATTTATCTCCAATGGGTGCTGGGTCAGGGACGTCCTCCCGCTTTGCTCCCAGCCGCGAGGAAACATCTGCCCGCCTTGGCTTCGACCACCCCATCGTCAATGTGTACGACGCCGTGAGCGCATCCGATTACCTGGCTGTCTGCGCCATGGCTCTCGACGTGATCGCGAGTGCGGTCGCCAGACTTCTGGCGGAGTTGCGTCAAATCATGTGGGCGGTCCCCGACGGGATCGTCTTCCCGGATGAGCAGGTCAGACGCTTGCCAGACGTCCCCCAGATGCGGACGCCTGATCAACTTGAAGCAGTGAGCAGGTTGGTGATGCAGATTCGCCAAACGATGGCCGGTGTGCGGTTGATGATCGATGGCCAACCGCCGGGACCGCAGTCTGATAACGATCTGGCTGTGGCGGCAGTGATCGAGGGCTGTGTGCTGACTCGTGAGCTGGCCAGCACAGTAGCGCACCTGTTCAATGATGGATTTGAGATCAATCGGGCAGCATTGGGCAATCGTGCTGGAAAAGGTCACCTGACGAGTAGCGACATTGTCGACTTTCTGGTGATCGAAGAGGGCATTTCCCCGGGAGATGCGAGACTGATTGCGGAGCGGGTTCTGGCGCTCGTACGCGATCGCGGTCTGGAAATAGCGGCAATCGATCGAGAAATGATCGATTCTGCTGGACTACTGATTGTGGGTCATGAAATCGGCATCGAGTTCGAAACGCTAAGCAAGTATCTGGCGCCGCGGCGATTTCTTGAGAGCCGGACCTCGCTTGGCGCCCCCTCGCCCGATTCGACGCGTCAGTGGATCCGTGATGAGCGACGAAATGTCCAGTCCCGACGCGAACATTTCTCCAACCTCCTGGCTCAATGGTCATCTGGTCACGGAGCGCCTGGCCACCGGGACGATGAATCTGTGCCCGAGAGCAGCTGAACGCGGTATCCTCTCAATAGTCACTTCGTCGCCGTTGAACTGAAGAAAAGGACGAAAAGAGCATCACCCAGAACACACACGAAACCGTCAAACCTCGCGAACAAGCGCTCCTCGTAGCTGTCGACGCTTTTCGAGACGAATGGGATGTTCGCGATTCACTGGAAGAGCTGGCTCGCCTTGCCGAAACCGCCGGCGCCGAAGTTGTGGGTTCAGTCTTTCAGAAAATGACCCATCCCCTTGCTGGCACATATGTCGGAAAGGGCAAGCTCGAAGAGATTCGAGATTTGCGGGAGTCGCTCGACTACGATCTGATCATCTTCAACGATGAACTCTCACCATCGCAGCAACGCAACCTCGAAAAAGCGCTCGATATCAAGATTCTCGATCGCACCGCGCTGATTCTCGACGTTTTCGCCCGGCGTGCTCAGACGCATGAAGGACGATTGCAGGTCGAACTGGCCCAGCTCGAATACCGATTGCCACGGTTGACCGGCATGTGGACACATCTCTCACGCCAGACGCAGGGCGGGGTAGGGTTGCGCGGCCCGGGTGAAACGCAGCTCGAGTCTGACCGCCGGGAGATCGGCAAACGAATCGCATTCATCAAGTCGCAGCTGAGCGATGTGCACCGGCACCGCGAGCTCTATCGCGAGCATCGCCGTGCACAAGGAATCCCAGTCGTCGCACTCGTCGGATATACCAATGCCGGGAAGAGCACGCTCCTCAACGCGTTGACCGGTTCCTCCGTGCTGGCCGAGGACAAGCTTTTCGCGACGCTCGATCCGACCACCCGCCGGGTGACTCTGCCGAGCGGGCGTGAAGTGTTGGTCACCGATACGGTGGGATTTATCAACAATCTGCCCACGATGGTCATTGCTGCGTTTCGTGCCACGCTCGAGGAAATCAGCGAGGCCACGGTGCTCGTTCACGTTCTGGACATCACCCACCCGAATGCCCGCGAACAGGCGCAAACGGTTGAGCTGGTGCTCGAAGACCTTGGCAATGACGACAAGCCAGTTGTGCTCGCACTGAACAAGATCGATCAATTGGCAGGAACCCGTGATGGTGAACTTCCAGCATTTCTGGACGATCTCAAGCTTGTCAACCGCACAGCGCAGATTTCCGGTCTTACCGGAGCAGGAATTCCTGATCTCCTTCGTGAAATCGAGGGAGCCCTCGAGGATGAGCAGCAATTCGTCGAAGTGGAAGTGACGATTCCATACGCACGGTCCGAGCTCGTCGATCGGTTCCACCGGCTGGGTCGTGTCGAAGAAACCCGGTACGACGAAGATGGTTCTGTCCTCATAGGCGTGTTGCCCGAGCGGGCGCTTGTCGGTTTTTCACCGTTCGTGGCAATCCGTGGCGGTGAAGGCAAGGTCGCCACCATGCCCCGGATCACACCCGAATCTGCGGCTTGAAGCCATGGGTGAACAGAGCCCGAAACGGTCGACCGGTCTGACCTATCGCGATGCCGGTGTCGACATCGATCAGGCCGCCGGGTCGCTGGAGACGATTAGCCGGCTCGCCCGCTTGACCAGGAAGCAGAACGGCGAGGGTGACATCGGGCACTTCGGCGGCGTATTCCGGTTACCGGCCGGACCAGATCGCTTGCTGGTAGCCAGCGCGGACGGCATTGGCACAAAAATCAAACTTGCTTTCATCATTGGAGGCTCGTCCCACGAGGGAGTCGGAAGCGACCTGGTAAATCATTGCGTTAACGATCTCCTGGCCTGCGGGGCCCGCCCGCTCTTTTTTCTCGACTATATCGCCATGGGCAAGCTCGACACTGAAGCATTGGAAGGTCTGGTCGAGGGCATGGCAACTGCCTGTCGCGAAAACGGACTCGCCTTGATCGGTGGCGAAACAGCTGAGATGCCCGGCCTGTATGCCGATGGCGAGTACGATGCGGCCGGATTTATTGTTGGAGAGGTCGCGCCGGAGAAGTACATCGATGGTACGGCGATTCGCGAAGGCGATATGCTCATCGGCTATCCCTCAACCGGACTTCATACAAACGGCTACAGTCTTGCCCGGAAAGTCATCGGCCTCACCGGGGACGTCGAGGAAGATCGCCGCATTCTCGGTCAGCCCCTGCGCAACAGCAAGGAACTGACACTGGCCGAGGCTTTACTCGCTCCTCATCGCAGCTACCTGCAATCGGTCGGACCGCTGATCGATGCCGGGCTGGTGCATGGAATGGCTCATATCACCGGTGGCGGGCTGATCGACAACGTCCCACGCATGATGCCCGAAGGGCTGGTGGCGGTGATCGATCCCGCGACCTGGAACGCTCCCCCCATCTTTGAAGTCCTGATCGAGCAAGGGGATATCGATGAAGCAGACCGATATCGAGCATTCAACATGGGCATCGGGCTGGTCCTGGCAATTGAACCGACCAACGTTGACCAGGTCCGGGCCAGCACTGGCGACGCCCGGATCATTGGCCAGGTCGAGGCCGCGCCGGACTTCGGGAAACGTGTGCGGATAATCGGAGTCACCGGCTGACCGATCGGGGCAACCATGGCGCTTGTGGATATCGACAACCGTTCGGTGGTGGCCAAGATCGTGTACTACGGTCCGGCGCAGAGTGGCAAAACGACCAGTCTTCGAGCCATATACAACGCCGTTCCTGCGGACCAGCGTCTGGACGAATCCGAGTTCGACGCCGATGGCGAGCCCACACTCTTCTTCGACTTTGTACCGCTGGATCTCGGTGATTCCAGTGGGATGAGCATCACGCTCCGCTTGTTTACCGTATCGGGGCAGGAAGGAAAAGAAGATGCCCGCAGGGCCGTGCTGACCGGCGCTGATGGAATCGTTTTTGTCGCCGACGCTACCGCCGGACGAGAGGGGGAGAATGCGCGATCGATGCGAGAGTTGAAGAATGTGCTGGCGGGGCTGCACCCGGGAGACCCCGAAGCCGTGCCGGTTGTCATTCAATACAATAAGCTCGATCGAGCCGACATTAGCGATCCCGATGCGTTGGCGGCGGTATTCGAGGCAGACGACGCGCCCGTCGTCTATGCCTCGGCCCTGCAGCATCGTGGCCCGGTGGAAGCGCTCACGCTCATCGCCCGGGAAGTTATCCGGCGCCTCTGAACCCCGTCTCCCTGAACCCGGCTGCGACGATGCAACGTACCATCAACCTTTCAGGAAATGCTCTTGCTGATATGCGGGGTTGGGGTGTTGGTAAAAGCCTGATCCTGACTTTTCTCCAAGATTCCCAGACTCCACGAGCGAGTGGAGGACGTTCGATGGCAGATCCGAGGGGTCGACGGTGACCGCCTGGTAAGACGACTCGATGTCCTCGACCACGTCGAGGCCGACCATGTCCATAATGCCAAACGGCGGGTAGTCGGTTTGAAAAAAGAGCATGAATAGCCTGTCCACATCCTCTGGATCGGCAACGCCTTCATCGACAACCCGCAGCGACTCCCTCTTGATGGCTCGCCAGATGCGATTGATGATGAAGCCCTTGCTCTCCACGCGCACCGCCGCAGTCGTCAGCTTCAGGTCTTTACCGAACGCCATCGCGGATTCGAATGCTTCCGGGCTCGTTTGGCCACAGCTCATCACCTCGAGCATGGTTCGGACCCAGATCGGCGCGAAAAAGTGCATGTTCAGCAGGCGGCTGGGATTCCTCGCCGCCTCGACGAGCAGTGATGACGGGAGCGACGAGCTGTTCGTCGCCAATACGGCGTCCGTGGCAGCAGAGAGTGCACGAAAAACCGCCCGTTTGACCTCGATCTCTTCGCGCACTGCTTCGATAACCAGTTCCGCGCCGGCGACTGCCTCGTCGATCGATGTCGCCTTTCGAATGCGCGCCATTGCCTTATCAGAGGACACATCAGGAAATGCCGCTGTGGCCACAAGGGATGGCAGGATTTCTCGCCGCTGACGCTCGAAACACCGATCGACCGCCCCATCCAGTGCATCGAAGATCGCCACCTCTTTTCCCGCCATAGCGGACCGCGCGGCAATTTGGCCGCCCATCGTACCAGCGCCAATGACGGCGATTCGCTGTACTCTGTTCTTGATCTGATCAGACGCCATTCCGTTCATTGCTCCTTCGCCAATCGTTGCCACGCACCCGTTGCTGAATGGTAGCGCCGAAATCTCGACGCCTCCGGAGACAAAATCGGCCATGACGCACCTTGCATGAGTTCGCCGGCGCGTGATACGGTGGGATGAGGTGGCAGGGGACCGCCGTCAAACCATGCTCAGAAATCCGGCTTGGCGGTTCTCATAGGGTAAGAGGAGGAATCGCGATGGCTCAGACGAGCAAGATTTCCTACGACAGGCGGAACTTTCTGCGGGCGGGCGTGATTGCCCTCGGTGCCGGCGCGTCGTTTGCACTTGGTAAGACTGTCCTCGCTGATGAAAGCGATGGCGGTGAAGGCACTGGTGGCAGCAGCACTGGCGGCTCTGGCACAGGCGCCAGCGGTGCTGGCGGAAGTGCCACCGGCGGCGGGACCTCCAGTGGCACTACGACCGGAGGCGGCGCCACCGGCGGCAGTGGCGGTGAGGGCGCCGGTGGCGCTGGGGTCGGCGGCGAAGGTGTCGGCGGAAGCGGCGGCACCGCGACCGGTGGCTCTGCGACCGGCGCAGCCGGAGGAGCCGGAGGCGCTGGTGGCAGCGGTGGAACTGCCGTCAGCGGGAGCGCTCAGGGCGGAACAGGCGGCAATTCCACCTCGAGTGGCGGTGGCGGCACTGCCACCGGTGGAACCGGTGGTGGCGCGACCCAGGGTAGCGCGAATCCTGGCAGCGGGGGCAGTGGTGGCCAGTCCGGCAGCGGTGGCTCGCAGGTTAACGGTTCGGCAGTCAGTTCAGCAGGTTCGGGAACCAGCGGCGATGCCGGCTCCGAGGACGGCTCTGCCACTTCCGGTGAGTCAGGCAGTGTCGCTGGTCCGCTGGTTTCGCTCTCGTCGGAAGAGCTCGACGAGATGTGGACGACGATCACGCCCTGGTAGTGTATTCATCGTTGAACAGAAATTCGGGCGGCTTCGCAGGAGGCCGCCCGTTTTGTTTTGTCCATCCAGCCGCGACGGCGCAGACAAACACGTCAGTGCAGTAAGCCAACTGGCGACTCTTTGATCGTATTGGCATTAACCCCTGACAGCCATTTCATCAGACCGTTGCGGCAGGGACTCATGGGTATCCTGGGGGCCGTTACTGCGGTCTATCTGATCGTCTAGGGGTT
This sequence comes from Thermomicrobiales bacterium, assembly GCA_050248865.1. Classification (GTDB taxonomy): domain Bacteria; phylum Chloroflexota; class Chloroflexia; order Thermomicrobiales; family UBA6265; genus JAHBVL01. Next base: position 6,867 of record JBFWRO010000130.1, read on the forward strand.
TGACGGGTAGCAGGTCCGGAGCCTCAGGAATCAATACGTCTCCTCAGAGTTCGTCATACATGGTCGAAACTTCATAGTGTTCCTGCTGTCGCTCCACGCCGTGCACGAGTGACAACGCAGCGAAGTCCTCGGAGGCGAGGGTCAATGCTTCCTCCGCGTGGCTGATTTCTCCGTTCAAGTATGCCCAAACCCGGCGCTCCAACGCCGTCAGATAGTCCACGGCTCCGGGGATTCTCAGGTACGGCAGCTGAATCGCTGCGCTGAGTGTCTCGACGATAGCCAGCGCGAACTCGCTGGCCTGCTCTGAAGAAAACCCGGCGTCGATGTAGTGTTCCAGCGAGCCGCTCTCATCTTCCGCCAAGCTGCCTGGCAGCTGAAGCAAACGGG
>JBFWRO010000131.1:0-7239 GCA_050248865.1 Thermomicrobiales bacterium
TCCGCCGACCAGGAGGAGAAGCACCGTCAGAACTCGTTCTGCGTGCAGGAACACCGGGGCGCGGGGCAACATCCCCGGCAGGCGTGGGAGGCGCTCCGCGCGCTCCTTGGCCGTTCCGGCAGTCATTGCCGCCAGCAGGATTCCCGGCAAGGCGATGTGAACGACCAGCCAGGGCATTTTTTCCCCGCCATAAGAAAGGCCGGCGAAAATCAGAACGAACCACACTGCGACGAAAAGGCGAAAGAACAGATTCCTGCCATGCTCACGTCCAAGCAAGGCGCGAATCACCTGAATGGCGATGGCTCCCAGCATGAATCCACCCAATACGACCGCCAGGAACTCGTATTGAGGCAGGAGGAGGAGAAAATAGAACCAGGGTTGTTCCCCGCGTTGGACATCGTGCTGACCGAGCCAGTACAAGAGCGTACCGTCAGTTGCTACTGTTGAAGTGCGAAGACCGTTCATGTTCTGAAAAAGGCTGGTGTACAGGGGTACGAAGATCGCCAGACCCGCGGCCAGAGCGATGAGCAGACCGGCCCCGTCGCGTATTGCCGAGCGGACCGCCCGGCTAACAGTGGCTTCTCGCACTTCGGGATGGCACGAAGCGCCGCAATCGAGAGCGGGGACGATTTTGCGCGCCTCCATCACCAGCAACACAAGTGCTGCGCAAAAGAGCGCGAAAAGAACCACATATCCGAGCACAAGCGGGTTGGTCAGGACCTTTTCGTAATAGTCTCGCTCCTGATCGCGTGTCGGATTGTTCCATGGAATATCGAGAAGCTCGTTTTTCGTCGAAGACCCGGTGGCCAGAAACAAAGCCACCGATGCGAACAGCATTAGCAGGTGGATGCCCACCAGACTCCATGCCAAGCGGGGGGCATGAGTTCGCCACGCGCGGAAATACTCGACGAAAAGTGTGCTGTAGAGATATCCGCCGAAGATTGCCAAGACCGCGAAAATGATTTCGTGATTGGTCAGCAGGAATGCTATCGTCGCTGCACCTATGACCAGCCAGCGCCGGCGCCGCTCATCGACAAATCGCACAATACAGATGAAGAGCAAGAGCGTTCCGGCGATCGTATAGATGTCGTGCCGGATATAGCGACTCTGATAGAGAATCGATGGTGAGATCAGCAGGAACGCCGCAGCGGCAAGGGCTCCCCAGCGACCGAGAAATTGCGGGCCTCGCAACAACCAGGGCAATGCCACGAGCAACACGCCAAAGAGTGCGGGCATATACCGGCTGGTAGCGTCAGTGGCCCCAAAGAGCCAGTAGACAAGTGCATTGGCATGAAAAAGGAAGGGGCCGTGCATGAGCGGATCGTGCACATAGCCGCGGCCGGTTGCCAGCTCCCAGGAGTAGTAGGTGTGCAAGCTCTCATCGTGATGCAGTGTTTTGGAGCCAAGATCCCAGAAACGACTGACCATCGCGGCAAGCACAAGCAGGATGTGCGCGAAGGATTCGAATGAAATCGACGCCGGCAGTCGCTCCGCGAGTCCGGAGGCGATCGGTGGCGAGGATCCATACGGCGTGAATCCCGAAAGCGCGACCGAATCTCCCGGGAGACCATCAGGCGAGGCGAGCGTCTGCCGAGTCGAAACCGGCAACCGGTTTCCACCGTTGCCCGGCATACCCGACCCGGCGCTCGACCTGTCAGCGGTCGAGTCCACGTCTCCCCCAGGATTGCCTTGCTGACGATCGCGCTCCAAAGAACCTTCCAAACCACCTAGAGGAGGGTCCGCTCAACGACTGGCCAGTATACGACGCTGAACCCGGACTGGACGTACACATGCTGTTCTGCCAAAAACCACCTCTCGAACCGCACGGAGTTGTGCCATTCCAACAAAATTTTGCACGAGCACTTGGTAGACCGAGACTGGCCATAAGGCGGCCAGATGTCATTTCATGAGCATTTGTGCCAGTTGCCCATTTTTTGTGACGGATTTTGGTGGACGGTGCACGCGGAATGGCGCTTTCCCACTCCTTACACTCCGCATCGGAACAGATTCGTACTGAGGGGGACGAATATGCCGGAAATCAACGCTGGAGATACCGCATGGGTTCTTACCTGTGCAGCACTGGTCATGCTGATGACGCCTGGGCTGGGCTTCTTCTACGGCGGTCTGGTGCGCAAAAAGAACGTGCTTTCGACGATCATGCACAGTTTCTTCATTCTGTGCCTCATTTCAATCGTCTGGTCCCTGTGGGGATTCTCGCTGGCGTTTGGCGACGACAAGGGCGGTCTCATCGGTGGATTCGATTACATCGGCCTGAAGAACGTCACCGGCGCCCCCAGTGAAATCTATGGCACGACGATTCCGTTCTCCCTCTTCATGGTTTTCCAGATGATGTTCGCGATCATCACCGCTGCCCTGATCACCGGGGCGTTTGCCGAACGCAAGCGATTCAAGGCCTTCGTGCTCTTTGCGGTTCTTTGGTCGACCTTCGTGTACTCACCGGTTGCGCACTGGGTGTGGGCATCGGGCGGCTGGCTCCTCGAATATGGCGCCCTGGACTTTGCCGGAGGCACGGTGGTGCATATCGCATCAGGCGTGAGCGCGCTTGTGGCAGCGAAATTGCTGGGACGGCGTGTTGGATTCGGCAAGGAGAAGATGGACCCGCACGACGTGACGATGACCGTCCTTGGAGCTGCACTCCTCTGGTTCGGGTGGTATGGCTTCAATGCCGGAAGCGCACTCGGGGCAAACGGACTGGCAGCCAATGCATTTGTGGTGACGACACTTGCCGGGGCGATGGGGGCGCTGACCTGGATGACGGTGAGCTGGTGGCGGCATGGCCACCCCAGTGTGCTAGGCGCGGCCGTAGGCGCGATCGCCGGGCTTGTCGGCATCACTCCCGCAGCAGGGTTCGTCTCTCCGGCATCTTCGATTGCCATCGGGTTCGGCGCGGGTCTGATCTGCTTCTTCGCCGTCGATCTGCTCAAGGAAGGTGCTGGAATCGACGATGCGCTTGACGTCTTCGCAGTTCATGGCGTTGGCGGCATCTGGGGAGCGCTGGCCACGGGTGTTTTCGCGAAGCAATCGATCAACGGCATAGGTGCGGATGGGCTCCTTTACGGCAACCCCGATCAACTGCTCAAACAGGCCGTGGCGGTCATCGCCGTCGTGGTCTACGCGGCGGTAGCGAGCCTGGTTATCCTGAAGGCAATCGATCTGGCGATTGGTCTGCGAGTAGCCGAGAACGAGGAAGTCCTCGGTCTCGACACCAGTCAGCATGGTGAAGTGGCGTACCAGCTCTAGGCATCACGCAACGTTGAGGCTTTATTCGACAAGGAGCAGAAAATGATCGCAATCTCGTTCTTCCTGTTCGCTGTACTGCTGGTCGTCTGGATGGTGATACCAGGCGGCGAGAGCAAAGCCTCCGTCGAAGTCGAAAACCCGCTGCTCGCACCGGAGTCGCAATCCGTCTGACACGCTGAACGCTTTGGCCTAAGCGAGGAGGAACGCCAATGGGCTGTTTCCTCCTCGCTTCCGTGCGTTTCGACGTGAGCTATCCGAAATGCCGGAACCCCGCCTCCCGCATCGTCAATGGGTCGCCGCTCTCTCCGGCGACCGCCTCGACGACTTCGGCGACAAGCAGGACAGAGTCTCCGGCCCCGATCACGTTGCGGACCTCGCAAACACAGAACCCCAGTCCACCGCTGTAGGCGATGGCACCGCTCTCTGTGGCGACCATTGTTTCACCGAGCTGTTGCACTTTGTCCCCGGCCTTGCTCCGTGGCCTGCCAAGAAAGCCAGCTAGCTCACGCTGCCCGTCCCTGAACGGCGCCACGGCAAATCTTCCGCTGCTGAGGATGGGTTGCAAGGTCGACGAATCTCGCTCGACGGAAAGGGCGACCATCGGCGGATCGAATGAAACCTGGGTAATCCAGTTGGCGGTAAAGATCCCTGAATCCTGACCGTCGGTCGCACTCACCGCGAACAGCCCATATGTGAAGGACCGCAGTACCCACTTTTTTGCCGCTGGATCGAGCGTCATTCGCTATCCGGTTGCCAGGTCGAGCGCAAGCATTGCGGCATTGGCAATCGTCTCGGCATCGATCCCCATGTGCTCGTAAAGATCGGCACGCGAACCCGACTGACCAAACTCATCGACGCCCAGCGGAACGATTGGCACACCGAAGATACCGCCGAAAAAGCTCATGGCGTGCGAAGCGCCGTCCTGAATCGAGACGATCGGCGCGCGACGCTCAGATGCCGGAATGAGGGTCGCCAGGTGGCCAAGGTCCAGAGGCGCTGCTGCATTGCGGAGTTGCATGCTTCGGGCGTTTCTCAGTGCGGTGTAGAGACGATCGAGACTGGTGGTATTGATGACATTTGCGGCCACTCCTTCGGACACGAGCATCTCGGACGCCTGTACGGCCTCAGGGACCATGATTCCTCCGACGAAGATGTTCACGACATCGCCATCCTCGCCTGACCGATCCACCATTCGGTAACCGCCTGCGACCACCTGGCGCCGCAGTTCCTCATCGCCCAGGCGGGAGCGCGGTTCGTTCATCAGACTTTGATCGACAGGCTTGGTCGAAAGGCGCAGGTACGTCGAGCTGCCTGCAGCCCGGTCGCAACACTGCCGGAGGCCTTCGAGGAGAATCCATTCCACCTCAGCAGCAAAGGCAGGCTCGTAGGTCACGACGTCCGGCAGCTCGAGCCCGATCGACGGGGTGATCGTGCTCTGGTGAGCGCCGCCTTCAGCGCTCAGTGAGACACCCGCCGGGGTACCCGCGAAAATCATCCGCGCGCCGCTGTACAGACTGTAGATCAGCGCATCGAGTCCACGGCACACGAACGGGTCGTACACCGTGCCAATCGGAATCAGGTGTTGCCCGGTGAGCTCGTACGCAAGGCCGAACTGGCCAAGCGCCATGAAAAGGTTCATCTCTGAAATGCCAAGCTCGATATGGTGACCCGAGGGACTCGGGTTCCATTTGAGCATCTTCTGCACGCCGGCGTCGTACTCGGCGGCCGTTTCAAGGGCAAAGACACCCATTTTGTTGATCCACGCGGATAGATGCGTCGACGTGGCAACGTCGGGAGACATCGTAACGACATGGTCACGAATGTCTTCGAAATCGGCAAGTTTGGCGAGAGCGCGCCCCAGCGCTTCCTGCGTCGACGTCGACCCTGGATGCCTGGTATCGAGGGTCGCGGGAAGGCGATCGGGAGAGAGCAAAGTCTCCCGCGGCACGTTCCTGTTCGTCAGCCGCTCGATCGCGTCTGACACGACCTGTCCACCTGGTGAATCGGGCGGCAACCCAGCCCAGATGTCATCGGGATCGACCCCGAGCTCGATTTGGAGCTCGTCCATTTGCTTCTGTGTCAATAGCTGAGAGTGATTCAGTGGGTCGCCGGCCATGGCAAGACCAAAGCCCTTGATGGTATAGGCGAACACCACTGCTGGCGCATCGTCGACCGCGTCGGCCTGATTGAGCACATCGACCAGCTTCGGCAGGTCGTGCCCCCCCAGATTGGCGACAAGATCGCGCAGCTCATCGTCGGGAACATGCTTGACCGACTCGACGAGCGATTTCCGGTATGTTGCGTCCAGCACTGCGGTCAGTCGGCGACGGAGCTCCGCGCCATCTGTCACGCGAATGAGCGACTGATACTCTTCGTTGCTCGCCTCGTCGATGCGGCGTCGCAGCGCAGCACCGTGCGGACCGTCCATCGCAGCGCTCAACCTGCTGCCGTACTTGGCTTCGAAGACGTGCCAGCCAGCACCGGAAAAGAGCGCTTTGAGTCGGGCTGCCCGCACGCCCGGAATGACGCGATCGAGACTTTGCCGATTCAAATCGACGATCCAGATCACGTTCCCGAGACCGCGGATTGCTTCTTCGGCAACCGTTTCCCAGACATTCCCCTCGTCGAGCTCGGCGTCCCCGATGAGCGCGATGAATCTCCCCGAGGAAACGTCGCCGAAATGCAGCTCGCCGTATTTGCTGGCCAGGGCGGCGTACACGGGCGCCACAGCACCGAGTCCGACAGATCCCGTTGAAAAGTCAACAGGATCGGGATCCTTCGTTCGGCTCGGATAGGACTGAAGCCCTTTGAACGCTCGGAGCGTCTTCAGGTACGACCGGTCGAGATTGCCAAGCAAATACTGGGCTGAGTGATAGACAGGCGAGGCATGCGGCTTGATCGACACACGATCTCCGCCCCGCAAAAAGTGGAAGTAGAGTGCTGTCAGGATCGAGACAACGGACGCTGAGGAGGCCTGATGACCCCCAACTTTCGATCCGTCAGCATTCGGCCGGATATTATTGGCATGGTGAATCATCAAAGTGGAGAGCCAGAGCATCCGCTGCTCCACCTCGAAGAGAGCTGCCGCTTCGGCTTCCGTCAGCGGAGCGTAATCGCCTGCAACTGGGGCATTCAAACTCATTGCGGGAAGCCATCCTTCTGGCGATGCATCGCGCCGACGAACGCAGTGTTTCAGTCAGGTAGTATGCCGCACTCCGCGTCATTCGGTGATGCAATCTATAGCGCGCTGCCGGTTCGATCGAACCGGCAGCGCGGGGACATTCAGCAATTCAGCAAAGCGTCGAACTCAGTCGGTTGACGTCGCGATCCCGATCGCCCCATCGGCCAGTCCGTGTGGGTCCTCGAGACCGTTCTGAGACTCGGCTGCAGGGCGATCGGGATCATCGGGCCGTGGCCCAAGAATCGCCAGCACCTCGGAAGCATCGAGAGTCTCTTTCTCGAGAAGCCTTGCGACAAGTGCATCGAGTTTGTCTCGATGCGCGGTAATCATTTCAGTGGCGCGATCCTGGGCATTCTCGATGATTTCGCGAACCGCTTTGTCAAGGCGCGTCGCGGTCGCATCGGAGAACGCCTTGTCCTGCACGATCTCTCGCCCGAGGAAGACGTGCTCTTCTCCCGTGCCAAGGTAGACAGGACCGACTTCATCGCTCATGCCCCAGAGGCCGACCATCCGGCGAGCCAGCGCGGTCGCCTGCTTGAGGTCAGATTCCGCGCCCGTTGTCATTTCGCTGTACACGACTTTCTCGGCCGCGCGTCCGCCCAATAGCGTATCCAGGCGACCATCGATATATCGTTTCGAGACGTTGTAGCGATCCTCTTCCGGAGCCTGGATGGCGACGCCCAGCGCCCGACCGCGGGGGACAATACTGACCTTGCGCAATGGATCGGTGCCTGGCGTGTAATGCGCCACGAGCGCGTGTCCCGATTCATGAGTGGCTACAACCTCCCGGTCGCGCT
>JBFWRO010000132.1:0-7189 GCA_050248865.1 Thermomicrobiales bacterium
AACCCGGGCAACGAAATCAACACCGGCTATCTCCAGCCCCCCAACCCGAGCCGCTGTCTGGCAGATCATGAGGTAATCCGGATGCATGCAGTCCGTTACCTCCGCCGTCGTTGCACCGGTGCTGACATTGGTCGTTCGTCGCACCAACTGTCGCTGCCCTTGGGGAAGAATCGCATCCAGCGACTTCCCGTCTCTGGCCAGAACGTCGCGCATATGGTCGTCGATGACGATCCTGCAAAGACCGCACAGTCCGACGGTAAATCGTTCCGGACGGGCATTTTCCTTTTCGATCAACTGGAGAATGGTGGCACGTCCATCACCGACAACCGAGGGCGGAATTCGATGGTTCGCGGCGGCGACACTGCCGCCAATCACGAGGACACGATACTCCTCGCCGGGAAGAAATCGTTCGATGAGGGGCCCCCCGGGCGGATCTGCGCGTGCCAGCAGGTTCCATGCCCGGGTCAGTTCGTCGTCATTCTGAAGATCGAGGTAAACATCCTGTCCCTTGTTGCCAGAGCGCGGTTTGAGCACCACGGGATATCCCATGGTGGCGGCCCGGTCCAGCGCCTGCTCCAGCGTGCGCGCGGGGTAGCCCTCGGGTGTGGGTAAGCCTGCGGCCGCCAGCAGGCGCTTCGCCACATATTTGTCCTGGGCAATTCTGGCGCCATGATGGCTGTCGGTGGAAACTGAGAGTCCCCAGAAGCGCTGCTGGTAGATACCGGTGCCGAGATCGACCCGCTCTCTGGCATAGGACATCGTGCGGACGGGAATCGACCGCCGGATGGCAGCATCATAGACCGCCCTGGTGATGGTTCGATGTCTGCCACGTCTTGGTGATTCGCTTGCCGCATCAGCATCCGGAGGGCTGTCTTCAACACGCGGATCGATCCGCTCTTCCCGCAGCACGGTCAGCATGGCTCCCAGGACATGCGTCACGGTATCCAGCCGAATCTGGTGTTCGTCGGAAGCGGATTCCCAGAGAGCCTGCAATTCCGAGTCATCTCCGGGATTCCGTTTGCCGTCTTTCACAAGGATCGACGGCAGAGCCTGGATCACGGACTGATGGCAGCGGTTGGCGAGCCCGGTGTCACCTTCGCGGCGAGCCCACGCTTCCACCGCTCCGAGCGCCTCGATTCGTCTGGCCATGCCAGCGGCCGACCGGTTCGCGGCGGGAACACGTCGGGCATCGGCAGCCCCGGCGTGACGTCCCAATTTCTGAATGCCGGACATCATCGATGATGCCTGGAGCGCGATGAGGGCGCGAGCTGCGGGGGAAGATGCCAGATCAGGGGATTCGGTGAGTGCAAGCGTGAGCCAGAGGTCTTCTCGAGGCGGCCGACTGCGTGCTGTGATCTCCCCGTCTCGCACAAAGAGATGGAAATGCAGCGCCCGCTCGAGAAGTTCCGCGCGATTGCTTTCCGGCAATAGCGCCTGCAGGCGGACCAGCGCATAGAGCGCCTGACCTTCATAGACTTCCGAGGATTCTGTGGAACCCATCTGGCCGCGCTCGACTGACTGGTAGAAGCTGCCGGGTTGTTCGGGCTTTTCTAATCGGGAGAGAAAGGCGGCCAGCTGTCCGATTTGCTCGTCATCCTCTGTGTCGCCGGTGATCGCCTTACGCTCGATCAGGGCGACGATGGCCAGTGACTGACCCCCGAGCTTCAGCTTTCCTCGATGAACGTAGCCCAACTCCTGTGAGCCTATGGGCGTGGCCGAACGCCTGATGTATGCGACCGCCGCCTCAGAGGCGGGAAGCAAGCTCTCTCCCCCGGCCAGCTGCGTCGCTTTCCAGAGCATCATGGTGGCGGCAGCGTGACGGACTTCGTTGAATGCGGCACTGCCGGAGTGGTGATCTTTCCGGTCGAAGCGGTCCTGAATCGCGCCATCAGGTCCCTGAGCGCGAACGAGCCAGCCGGCCGCGCGCCGAGCACAGTCAGTCACGACCGGTGAGAGATGAGCGAACTGCCCCGAACCAGCGTTGGGAATGGCACAATCCCTTCCGGCGAGTTCTGGTAATGCGCACGTATCCAAACGTGATACTGGGTACGCTACCACACGCTACACGGTCTGACTGCCCAATCGGCTGCCCGGTCGCGACCATACAGTGTTCGCGGGTTACACCTGCAGGCGCCTCCCACTGGTGTGCTTCTATCAGCCGCTCTCACGAGCTACAAAAATTGAATCCCGGTCCTTCGACGCAGGTGAGTCCCGGACAACAGTCATTTCCCCCGATCGTGCAGGAGCAGGAGCTGATGGTCGTCATGCAGCTTCCGCAACCTCCCTCGTTGCAATAGGGTTCGCTCTCGCAGCACGCTTCTGTCCCCAATCCACAGGCAGCGCAGAACTGGCCCGCGCATGTTTGTGGCGGAAGGGTTGTGGGAGGCGCTGTAGTCGGCGCCGATGTCGTCGGAGGGACCGTCGTTGGCGGTGAGGTCGTCGACGTGACGGGAGGCGCAGCGGTCGTCGTCGTCACGATACCTGGGCATGTCGGGCTCTCCACGCAGTAGGTCACGTTATCGGTATCCCGGCAGCAGCTGAACAGCGCCCCATCACCGCAGCGTCCGTCATCCGCGATCCCTGTGCAGCACTCTCCTGCCTCGCAGCGGCCGCCGCAACAGACGAAATCGGCGGGACAATCCTCTGCTTCGGTCGCGGCGTTGCAGCAAATATCGCCTGCATCGATGCAATAACCGCCCGGACAACAGCGCTGACCAATCTGACAGCCCTGTGGGCAGCATTCAGGATCGTTCCCCTCGCTGCAGAAGAAGTCAATGCAGGTCGCGACGAGGCACTCCCCTGGATCGGGGCAGGTCGCCGCTGTGCAACAGGCTCCCTCGACAGTCAGATCGAGACAGAACGACAAATTGCCGATGATGCAACACGTCTCGGGCGCTGAGCAGTCCGAATCGCCGCAGCACTCCCCGGAGAGACATGTGCCATCGCAACACACCTCGTCGGTACCTTCGCAGTCGTCGTCAACGCAGCACTGCTCGCCGGTGATACATGTCCACTCGGCCGGGTCAGACGCCGCAGTACAGCATGCCTCTGCCTCGCACGCTGGAACGCAGGACGTGGCCTCGCAGACCAGGCATCCGTTGCCGCATTGCGGCGTGGTGCAGCAGACGCCCGCTTCGGTCAGGTCGATGCAGATGGGATCGGGCGCGTTGACGCAGCATTCGAGATTTCCAGGACAGCCTGGATATTCGCAGAGTTGGGCATCGTTGCAGACCGCCACCGTGCATGCATCGGCGTCAGGCGGCAGTGGCAGGCAGTCGTCGTCTACGCAACATCCAGCAATCGGCGCACAGAGCGCGAAGCCGGATGCATCGACGCAGCACTGTTCCGTGGCATCATCACAGCAGGCCGCATTCGCCACCCCCTGACAGACACTCGCGGACGAAGGACAGCACTCGCGATCGAAAAGCGCGATCTCGATCGGGAGTCCATTGACCAGGAGCGGCGGACCATCCGGAGAAAAGCACTCGCCATCGCAGCAGAGGCCATCGCAGGTCAATGCCAGCGGACAGCACACCTCTTCTTCGATGCTGCCGACTTCCCCACCGAACGCTCTGACCAGGCAAACATCGTCGCCGCCGCAACATTCGCTGTCACAGCACTGGAATGGATCATTGCAGCACTCGAGTCCGCAGACCACAGAACCATGACCATTCGTACCGTCGCAGCAGACAGCCTGATTCCCTGAACGGGTGCAGGTTCCAATGTCGCAGCAAACCGACGAGCCGGGGCATTGTTCCTGACCAGGACACGGATCGGGTGGCGACGTCGTGGGCGCCGGGGTGGTCGCGGGCGGTGTTGAAGGAATCGTCGGGCGTGACCCGATGGACCGTGCATCGGCAGGCGAGACGTGGCCAGATCCGGCCGAACCGAGGATTCCCAGTCCCACCAGACCTTTCAGTATCGAGCGACGCGACGTTGCTCTCCCGAACAGTCTGGTCATGTTATCGAACTGATTGCTGTCCACGGGTTCGTACCCTCACCTTCGGTATTGCGGTTGCGCCCTCGGCGACACGATCTAGCATTCGGGACTGAAATCACACGCGTTGACGCACGTCCCGGCCGTGGAGCAGAAAAAGCCGGCGCAGCAGGGACAGGGATCCCCGACCCTGGATGAGCATGTCCCTTCCTCGCACGTCCCTCTTAGCGGACTGTTGAGCTCCTGAGTCGTGACGCAGGCGTACTGATCGCAGCACTCGTTTCCATCGCGGGTGCAGATGTTGTACAGCGTCGGCGTTCCGCAGCGACAGGCTCCGTCACGGCAAAATGTGCTGCCATCGTCGCAACAATCGTCAAAATCGCTGCAGCCAAACTGATTGTTCGAGACGCACGTCGCGCATGTGAAGTTCGAGCAAAGAAGATCGCCGCAGCATGGGCGGAACGGGAAGCCCGAACATGATCCCCCGAGTTGCCCGCAGGCTTCGCAGAATCCGGTCTCTTCGTCGCAATACTGCGTCTCCCCGCAGCATCCGTCGAAAATGGTGCAATCGCCAGTTACGCAAATTCCCTCGTCGCAAAACTGGCAGGGCCCGCAATCGTCATTGAGTTCACATTCGGGCGGTCCGCCACAGAGGCCATCGATGCACTCGACATCGAAGCCACAACACTGACTGCTGTAGCTACACAGCACTCCCCTGGCCAGGCACGGAACGCAAATGCCGGTGTCGCCAAGACAATATCCCTGTGCGCCGCTGTCATCGAGTTCACAATCATCGCCCACATCGTCGGATGGATCGCAGACGTCGTTGATGCAGTCGACACACTCCGTATCGAATCCAAACAACTCGCAGTTGTCGCCGCCATCCTCGAGAGCGCTGTCGCATTGGACGCATGCACCGGAGCTGTTGACGACATACGGGTACGGGCATTCGCAGTCACCGCCGACACAGACCTCGTTGGCCTCGCATTCGATGCCAGCGCAGCCAGGGTCAGGCGTGGTGCTCGTGCCGCCACAGATGTTGCCGGCGCAGGAGAGCTCACCGCAGCACTGCACGCTGTCGGTGCAGGCCACACCACTCGCAAGGCAGGGAACGCATATGCCGGTATCGCCCAGGCAGTATCCCGGAGTTTCGCTCTCATCGAGCTCACAATCATCTCCCAGATCGCCGGACGCTGAGCAGACGTCATCGATGCAATCGACGCAGGCATTGCTGAATCCGAACAACACGCAGTTGTCTTCACCGTCCTCACCATCGCTGTCGCACTGGACGCAGTGGCCACTCGCATTGACAACATACGGGCGCGGGCAAACGCAGGCATTGTTCAGGCAGATCTCGAAATCATCACAATCAATTGCGGCACAACAGGCACTCTGGTCGATGCAGTCGCCGAGACAGCATCGCTCGGTCTCACCGCAACTGGTCACATGCCGGCAGCCGTCGACCTCGCAAACACCCTCGAGACAGTTCTCCGGATCATCAGGGCATTCGCTGCTCGTGCAACATAGCGATGCGTCCCGGCAATTTCCGGCCGTCTGCGCGTCGCCCTGGCAGCACTGCTCGCCCTGCGCACAGGTCGTGCGCAACTCGCAGAGTTGATCGGAGCGGCAGATTCCCTGCTCGCAGGTGGCTGGGCTGTTCGGGCATTCGGCATCAAGGCAGCAGGCGCCGGCAGCTTCGGCGTCGTAGCAACTCAAGGTCACCACACCGTCGACTTCCCGCTCGCAGCACTCCAGCCCGGCGCCGCAGCAGGTCGGGCCGCAACAGGTCTGATTCTGAGGACAGCAGACGTTGTCGCCACCGGCGCAGCATGTGTCTCCATCAACGCAGACACTTGCGGCCTGACAGGTGAAATCGCTGCAAACACCTGTCAGGCAGGCGGAAGCATCGGTCAGGTGACTGCACTCATCATGCGTGCAGCACTGTTCCGACGTGAGGCAGACGGGCATGCCCTCAGCCGTCAGGCAGCAATCCGGTGTTTCGCCCGTGCAGCACGCCGCCACGCCTCCAAATGCGCCCGCTCCCGGACAGAAGGTGACTCCGGCAGTCTCCGGGCAACAGGAACGGTCGTATCCCGCAGCTCCAGACCCCACCGGTGTGTAGCAGACGCCTTCACAACACTGGCCATCGCAGGTTTGTTCGACGGGACAGCAATACTCCTCGAATCCAAAAATGGCCGAGAGGCACACCGACCCACTGGCGCAGCATTCGTTATCGCAACATTGTCCCGGTTCGCTGCAACACTCCAGACCACACGGATAACTCGTCGCAGGATCGCAGCAGTAATCCTGATTGCCGCTGATCGCGCATTCCGCCGACGCTGGACAACAAACTGTGCCGCAAATCTTGCTCCCTGCCTCACAACACACACCGGCATCGGTGCACACGCCACTGGCGCAGCATGTGCCCCCACACCAGACGTCCGTTGCGTTCGGACAGCAGAGATCATTCTTGCAGTGCCCTTCTCCACAGCAGACTCCGCCACACATCTGCATCGGCAGCGCACAGTCCGGTTCGGATGCCGGAGGGACCGTCGGACGGGTTCCTATCTTTCGGGCATCGACGCCAGAAGCACCCAATGCGCCCGCTGCAGCCACGCCGCTGAGCCCCAGCAATGACTTCAGAATTTCACGGCGCGAATGACCGCTGCCAAGGCGGCGCGCCAAGTCATCAAATTTCCGGCTTTCCATCAGATTCTCTCCAAAATCCGGGTGAAGTCAGTCACTGAGATCACGGCAACGGAATGCAGAGGCATTGCCCGCTTGCCGGTTCGCAGCTGCAACCACTTGGACATCCGTTTGTGCAGCATCCTGATCTGGTCACGCAGGTGGGTGGAAATGTTGATTCATTGCAAAACTGGCAAGGGTCAGGACACATGAGAGTGCATGCGCCGGTGAGGCGATTACAGACGGTGCATGGCGCGCATTGCGCGGGTCCTGCGCACCGGTCGAGAGCACATGTGCCCGCATTGCAGAACATGCCAGTCCCGCACTCCCCATCGGTCGTGCACCCGGGAGCGCTGGTCGTGGTCGAAGGTGGTTGAGTGGTCGGCGCGGCAGTTGTGGTCGAAGGCTGCGGAGTAGTCGGCGTGGCAGTTGTGGTCGAAGGCTGCGGAGTAGTCGGCGTGGCAGTTGTGGTGACGCCAGGCGGCTCGCAGATGAACGTTTCCTCGCAGCTATATCCTGACGGACAGTCAGCCTCTGTGTCACAGGGAAGATCGTCGTCGGGCACTA
>JBFWRO010000133.1:0-7181 GCA_050248865.1 Thermomicrobiales bacterium
CCGAGGAACGCAGGCAGAGGAACGTACGGTGCGGATCGAGCGCGCCGAGAACGTTCACCCGGAACTAGACTGCAAACCTGAGTACCGAGCCGACGCCACCGAGATCGTCGAGCGGCTGGACAGCGTCCTTACGGGGGGAGTTCTGTCCCGCATCGGGGATTTCCGTCTCGGCGGCTGCCGGGACACTGCCTTTGACAACCTCGAGCTGCGCCCCGCCAACCACCGCCTGGCGGATCATTTCTTCTTCGAGCGCCACCGGCAGCATCGCCGCGGGATCGCCCCCGGCGGGATGTTCTGCCGGTATATCGCCAATGCCGAAGACCTGCATTTCGGGATCGATCCACCCCGCGGCTTCGTATCGCCGCGTCATGAGCAGCCGGTGCACCTGCCCGTTTCGGAGGGCGTTCAGGACGTCAACAGTGCCGCCGACACCATTCCCGGATGGAATTGCGTCGAGCAGATTGGCCACTTGTTCCGCTTCGCGTTGTCGTTCGAAGTCGACGCCGATGGGTCGGGCCTTTTCCAGGACCTCATTGAACGGAGCGTCGATATCGATTTTGATGCTGCCGATGATTTTCTCGCTGACCGACTGGTGGAATGCCTCCATCAGCGCCGGTTCCATCACATCAGACGCAGCGATGATCAGGCGGCGGCATCCCGTTTCTTCGAGCGCCTTGCGCGTCTCTTCGGCGACCGTCTTGGCTACCGCCTGCACACGCTCATCGGCGCGTGCCTGGAATCGCCGCTGGCTCCAGCCACCGGCGGCCTGCTTGCGAGGGTAGAGGGAGCTGCGCACAGTAACCGAATCCGAAACCAGGTCCTCGGTCACAAAGGAAAGAATGGCGGTGTCCTGATCCGCCTGCAGCAGTGCATGCAGCGGATAATCCTCGACGAGCTGAGCAAGCCGTTTGAGGGCAGGGATCGGGGCGGCGCAAACCTGCGTTTCCACCGGTACGCCCAACTGCAGGAACTCGAACACTCCGCGACCGCTGTTCGAAACAACCAATACGCCCTGAGCCGCGGGGTCGAGCTCAGTGCTCATGGCATCGGTGATTGCGTCGATATCGGCATTCAGGCTTTCGAGGGACGCGCTGCGTTTCTCTTCATTGGCCACAATTTCCGCGGCGGCGTTCGCGGCTTCGGTGGCTGCCTGTCGCACATGGGGCGTGTTCTGGTCGGGTCTCCAGTCGAGATAGGCGGTGAGGTAGGGCGTGTCTGCCGCCACCGGCAACACCGCCAGCCTCCGGAGGGTCTCGTCCAGGTCCGAGAGCACTGGATGGTCGTGTGTCTCGTCGGTAATCGATCGTACCGGGTCGGTTGCGGACATCGTTCGTTTTCCTTACACGCAAGCGGCAGAACCGCCGAATCTTCTGTCACCATACTAACCGGCATCGCGATACACGTGCCGTAGCAGCACGTGGTGCAAAGCGTCGAAAGTGTGGCATTTCGAAAGCGCCGCAAATGACTGGATCGCACAGGGAGTGTTGCAAACTTTCTTGACAGTCTGTCCGAGAGCCTTCCAGGCCGATCGACTTCACGTCAGGCCGAACCGCGCCTATGGTCAACATGCGACCGGATCTCTGATTGCAGCGGTTTCACCCGAAAGCATGGACACCCTGTGCAGAGGACATCCATGCTCGATCAGAGCGGCCGCCGGCCAGGACGCCGACGGCTGCCACCCAGATGCTCTCGTCGTGACGCACGACTATTCCTCAACGAGGGATTTGCGCCTGGCATTGTTCGAAAAGCTGTTCCGGAACCTCGCCGAGCGTCAGAGACAGCTCGATTTCATCTCCGGATCGCAGAACTGAGATTTCCACAGTGTCTCCGGGCTTGAACTCGAGCAATATGACGGACAATCTGGTTTCCGCACTCAGATCCTGACCGCCAAACGACGTAATGATGTCGTCAGGTTGGATCCCGGCCTGGTCGGCAGGACCGCTTTCTTCGACGTCACGAACATAGATACCGAAATCGACGGGAAGGTCATTGAGCGACGCGAGCTGCGGGTTGAGCTGAGCAAAGCTGATTCCCAGATAGGGAGCCGCGATGAATCCAGTTTCGATGAGCTGCTCGACCACTTCCGAAACGGTCGAAGAGGGGACAGCAAAGGACAGGCCCTGCACCGAACGTCCCTGACCAGTCGAACCGAGTCCCAGGGTATTGACTCCAATGACTTCCCCACGCATGTTGAACAGTGGGCCTCCAGAATTACCAGGATTGATCGGCGCGTCGTGCTGGATCAGATTCGAATAGGCAAAGCAAATTCCACCCTGGGCAAATTGATCACGGTCCAGAGCACTGACGATTCCGTGGGTGACCGTATTTCCAAAAACGCCCAGTGGGGATCCGATCGCGACGACGGATTGGCCCACTTGCAGGTGCGACGAATCGCCAAGGGCTACGAAATCCGGCACCGTGTCTGGAGCAATCTTGACAACGGCCAGGTCATCGCGGGGATCTTCGCCAATCAACTCCGCGTCGACGGTCGTTCCGTCGGACAAGATCACCGAGTAGCTCGAACCGCCGGTGACGACGTGCCAGTTCGTGACGATGTGGCCTTCTTCATCGATGACAAAACCGGTCCCCGCACCGATCGGTTGCCCCTCTTGTGCGTTGAGCGAGCTTTGCGCCGTCTGTTCGTTGATCACGGTCACAACTGCAGATTCGACCTCATTCACCAGGTCGACGGTCGAAAGCTCATCGTCGCTCGTTTGCGCTCCAGCCGAAGGCCAGCCGACCACCAGCGATGCTGAGACAAGCATCGCAACCATGAGAACCATTGCCGAAATTCTGGACATCATACGTATCTGACTCCTTGCTTGGCACGCATCGTCATTCTGGATTTGAGTTCCAGCCGCCACGTTGCTCACCATCCCCAATTGACGACCGTGTCCTGATGAACCACACCGTTCAGCCAGGAAGACGTGCACGTTTCGTGCCAAAAGCCGCTGGTCAGACGTCATCACAGCGATCACGCTGAAGCAGTCTCACTGCTCATCGTTGTTACAGGCCTCACTCCCCGATCGGGTACTTGCCGCGCCCTGAGGATGACCGGGATTTTCGTCACGCGGCCCGATTCGCTCCATGCCACAATGGCGCATCGAGTTCTGCTTGCTCCGGAGGTATCTATGTCCGTCGTACGTCCCGCCACTGTTCAGGTACTCAACGATGTTCCCGTGCCAATGCGCGACGGGGTCAGTCTGTCGGCGGATGTGTATCTTCCGTTCGGGATGTCTGGGTCCCTGCCCGTCATCCTCAGCCGGACGCCCTACGACAACAACGTGATCATGGATCAAGGCTACTGGTGGGCCCAGCAGGGATACGTCTATGTCGCGCAGGATGTGCGGGGCCGATACGACTCTGGCGGCGAGTGGGTTCCCTGGGAGAACGAAACCGAGGATGGTTACGACACGCTGGAATGGATCGGGCAGCAGCCGTGGTGCGATGGCAACATCGGCATGTCCGGCGCTTCCTATGGTGGGCAGGTGCAGTGGCAGGCCGGGTACACCGGGCACCCGCTCCTGAAAGCGATTGTTCCCCGGGTGATGGGCAACAACCTCTGGGACAGCCCGCATTATCAGGGCGGGGCGTTCGGTCTTGGCGTGAACGCCGTGTGGGGATGGCGCACGATGGCTCGCACCATGCAACGGATCGATCGCATGGACTGGCCGGCTGTGCTCCAGACGCTTCCGTTGCGGGATATGGACAAGGTTTCGGGCAAAAGGCATCCAGCCTTTTCGGCCTGGCTCGATCATGAGGAATATGGCGAATACTGGCACGCTCCCGCGGTCGACGAGCATTTCAGCGAGTACACAGTACCGATCCTTCAGGTGTGCGGCTGGTTCGACCTCTACGCCGGCGGCATGATGGCGAATTTCGTTGGCTTGCGGGAGAAGGCGGGAAGCGAGCTGTCCCGTCAGAACCAGTTCATGATCATGGGTCCGTGGACGCATCCACAGGCTGGCAATGCGCCTCCGGGCACCACCAATGCCGGCGATCGCGATTTCGGGATCCATTCACTGCTCGATACACGGGCGATCGAGCTGGCGTGGTTCGATCGCTGGCTGAAGGGCAAGCCCAATGATGTGGAAAAGGCATCCCCGCTAAAGATTTTCGTGATGGGAGCCGCCTACTGGCGGAATGAGCAGGAGTGGCCGCTGGCACGCACGGTGTGGACGCCGTATTACCTGCGATCCGGAGGAAACGCAAACACGCTGCACGGCGACGGCTGGTTGAGCACTGCGCCCGCGGAAGCCGAGACCCCCGACGAGTATGACTACGACCCGCTGAATCCCTGCCCGACGAACGGCGGTTGCAACTGCTGCAACCCCGAGGTCATTCCGTGGGGTGTCTATGATCAACGTCCGATCGAGATGCGGCCCGACGTCCTCGTGTTCACGACTCCGCCGCTCGAGCACGATCTGGAGGTGACCGGCCCGGTCACCGTGACCCTGTACGCGTCGACCGACGGACCGGACACCGATTTTACGGCCAAGCTGGTCGACGTCTACCCCGATGGCAAAGCCTGGAATCTTTGCGACGGAATCATCCGGGCCCGGTACCGCAAGGGACGAGCACCTTCAGCATTGCTGACTCCCGGCGAGGTTTACGAATTTGTCATAGATCTCTGGGTGACGTCGAACGTGTTCAAAAAGGGTCACGCCATACGGGTCGAGATCAGCAGCAGCAACTTCCCGCGCTTCGACCGCAACCTGAACACCGGCAATCCGATTGCCGACGACGCCTCACCGCGGATCGCGCACCAAACGGTGTATCACGATGCCGATTACCCGTCGCACATCCTGCTGCCGGTGATACCAGATTAGGCGCTCTGAGTCATGAGATTGCCAAAATGGATGCGTTTCATTTCCGGTCGAGTTCAATGAAGGCTACATTGAATAGTTGTGCGATGTGAAGTGAGTTCGAATCCAGGAGAGCATCATGCGTTCACCAACTCTACTTAAGGCCAAGGATACTGGTCGTCACGTTGTCACGCTCCCCGCCTCGCTCTGTCGCGCTCTGGGCATTGAAGTCGGGGACACAGTCGAATTCGAGATCGCCGGCCGGCAGGCGATATTGCGACCAGAGAGTAACGAGCCACATGAGGACATTCGCGGAGTTCTGCGAGATATTTTCCCGGACTGGAAATCCGTGGAGGCCTTCATTCAGGAGGAGCGGGCTGGGCGGGAGAACTGTTGCGATCACAAGAGCCCGGTTCGTTAGCAACGTTTCTCGAAACTGCTCTTCAGGAACGTCGTCCAATCTGGCTTGACACCGTCGCCTTGATCGCATATCTCCAGCAAGCCAATCCATTCTTCGAGTAGTCGCCCCGTTGCTGGAGCATCCATCAAAACCCTGGGGGACCTCCGCCGTCGCGCTTGCTGAGGTTCTGACTGGACCGGCGATCGCCGGCGACGAGGCCTTGGTGCGCCGGGTTCATCGGGGATCCTTGCGATTGCCCAGTTTCGTTGTCCATGAGCTCGGCGAAAGTGCCGCAATCGAGACCGACTTCGTTCGCCGCGAAACTGGTTTGAAACTTTCTGATGCGGCAATCGTTGCCAGTGCACGGTAGGCAAATGCTGTAGCGCTCGTTGGCAACGACAATCAATGGGTTTCGCGGCTACTCGGCCTGCCATACGTATACCTGTCTCATGAAATTAGTTCCTCTGAAGAGTGAGTCCATCTTTACCCTTAACATACCCGACCGCATTTGAGCAAAGTAGGCACCAGAGGTTACGACGGCCGGGTCGATCGATATGACGTCGGTTGCTTCATTTTCCTTGCCTGTGGTCAGATGTTGCCAAGCGCTGTTGTGCCTTGTTCTCACACTTACGAACCTTTCTCTGGCACGAGTCGTGCGGAAATGACGGCGAGCGGACTGCGGCTGGTTGGTTCGCTATCGCAGTGCCTTCAGGAGGGTATGATGGCTGAAAGAGTTCAGGGAATCGATCCGGCAATTGAGTCGGCGTACGCAGACATCGGCCGCGCTGTCGTCGAAGCGGCGATGGCCAAATCGGGCAACGCGAGCGGAATGAACGAGGCAGGCGAGGTCGACGTCGATGTGACGCTTCGATTGAAGGTCGATCAAAGTCAGGCGGCTGGCATGCGCTCGATGATCTGCTGTGTCTGCACGATCGATGAGTCCGGTGTGGTTACGTGTAAGGGAGGGTGCTGCCAGTACGATTAACTGGTCAGGCCAAGCAACCTCGATCGTATCACTGGCAGGCTGTGGACCAACGCCCCGGACGAATCCGGGGCGTTGGTCATGCGGTGGTTGTCTCGCATGTTGCTATGCAACTTGATGGTTCTGATGAAAGCAAAGCCTGATGTCGGTAGAACGACGGCGCCAGAAACGCGGCTAGACCGCCTCGCCTTCAAATATGCCAATGCCACTGGATGTGGGAGTGACACCAGTGAACCGGAATCCCGACGAACCATAAATTGCTGCGTACTCCTCAGCCGTGCGCTCCATACCGCTGGTCATAACGAGCATGTTCAGATCAGAGAGCTTTGGCTCGGGGCGCTCATTCGCTGCCCCGAGGTCGCGCTCAACGAGGAGCAAAGTCGTCCCGGGCTCCATGGCACGCCGGCAGACGCTCAGGATCTCGATGCTTCGTTCGTCATCCCAATCATGGATGATCGATTTCAGCACATAGGCGTCGCTTCCCGGCGGAACTCCTTCGAAAAAACTGCCCCCGACCGTCTGGCAACGATCGGCGACTCCTGCCTCCCGCAGGACATCCCCTGCGCCGGAGACCACGTGCGGTTGGTCGAAGAGCACACCCTGCAGCTGCGGATGACGGTCGAGAATGGCAGCCAAAAGCGCCCCGTTTCCCCCGCCCACGTCAGTGATCTTCGAGAAACGACCGAAATCATAGGCATCCACCACCGACGCAACGACCTGACGGGTGTTGGAGGCCATGGCACGATCGAAACCGGCTGACAATTCGGGATGTTGCGCCCGATAGTTCCAGACATCAATGCCGAAGTTGTGCTCGAACCCGGTTTCACCCGTCTTGACACTATGCAGGAGATCGCCCCACGCCTGCCAATGGTAGGGCAGTCCGACAAATTCAGCCCAGCCTGCAAGCGATTCCGGGTGATCGGTGCGCAGCAACTCTCCCGCTGGCGTCAGGGAAAAGTCCCGTCCCGATTCCTCTCGCAAGACTCCCATTCCG
>JBFWRO010000134.1:0-7100 GCA_050248865.1 Thermomicrobiales bacterium
ATCGACTCGATCGCATTCGAGCCGTTGTAGTGGTCCTGATAGGCACGATTGGCCAGTGTGCCAAGCAGCGCCACACCGAACGCCGTGCCAATCTCCCGCAGGGAGCCGTTGACTGCCGACGCAATGCCGCTCTTGTCACTCGGCACGCTGTTCAGCACCGCCGTGGTCATCGGCGCCCAGATGAAGCTCATCCCC
This sequence comes from Thermomicrobiales bacterium, assembly GCA_050248865.1. GTDB lineage: Bacteria > Chloroflexota > Chloroflexia > Thermomicrobiales > UBA6265 > JAHBVL01. The sequence continues at coordinate 196 of JBFWRO010000134.1, forward strand.
AGACCGATCACCAGAAACGCCGGCAGGATGTGGTAGTAGGACGCGTCCGTTCCTGCGAAGAGCAACAGGAGGGTGCCTACACCAGTCGTCGCCATGCCGAAGCTGAGCAACCGGCGGGGTCCCATCTTGTTGATCAGCGAGCCGGAAATCGGTGAGAAGACCATCATCACGATGACCATCGGCAACAACGCCAGACCCGTTTTGATTGCCGAAAACCCATGCACATTCTGCTGGTAGAGCGTCAGGAAGAATGACACGCCGGTGATCAGGAACGCGATCATGAACGAGTCGATATTGGCCCCGGTGAATGTCCGCGAGCGGAAAAAGTGGAGCGGGATCATCGGCTTCTCGGTATGCTTCTCGACCCAGATGAAGATCGGCAGCAGCACGGCGGCGATGGCAAAGGCGAGGAGGATCACTGAATCGGTCCAGCCCCGCTCTCCTGCCTCGATCAGTCCCCAGGTCAGCGACGCGATGAATGCCGTTATCAGGACCGTGCCTGGAATATCCGTGGCCACCGATCCGGATTCGTCACGCGATTCGCGCACCACGGCCGTCGTCAGCAAAAACGCCACGATGCCGATGGGGATATTGATCAGGAAGATCCATTCCCATGACGCGTACTCCACGACAGCCCCGCCGACGATCGGTCCGAGAGCCACGCTCGATACCGAAACAGCGCTCCAGATGCCGACGGCCCGGCCGCGCTCCTCCGGCGGAAACGCAGCGGAGATCAGCGAGAGAGACAGGGGCATGATGAACGCCGCGCCCAGGCCCTGAAGCGCCCGCATCACGATCAGCATCTCCATGCTGCTCGAGAACGCGGCGATGAGCGAGGTGATGGTGAACATCGCCAGTCCCGCAAGAAACCATCGCTTGCGGCCGAACCGGTCCCCGAGGCCGCCCGCAGTGATTTGCAGAGAGGCGAAAACCAGCGTGTACGCCGAAATCACCCATTGCAGTTGAGACGTCCTGGCGTCGAGCTCCCGGGAGATCGTGGGCAGGGCGATATTGACGACCAGATTGTCGAGCAGAGCCATAAAGAGCGCAAAACAGGCGGCGATGAGCGTAAACCACTTCGCGTTGCCATCATTCACACGTCCGTTCAGTCCGCTTAGTTGAGCCATCATTACTCCTCCATAGTTCCACAATACCGGGACATGGTCGCGCACCCGGCCCTCAGACAATCGTCACGGCCACTGCCAGCGGGATCCGACGGAGTTCAGGGATCCCCGCACAATGTCCACAACGCGTCCGCTGTCCTGATGTGAGATGTGCTATCGCCTGGGACTGACGAGATGCGCGAAATGGCAGAACCTTGGCCTGCCGTGGACGCCCCCGCCAGTACCAGAATCTATCCTACGAGTCGCGCGGTCAGAGTCAAGAGGGCAACGCTCTCGGGTTCGCGCAGATCGTCCCGCGGGAATTACCGCCGGCCGTATCAGAAAGGCAAAGTGAAAACAATGCTCGTGCCCGCACCGTGCGTGCTCGACGCCTGGATCTCGCCTCCATGCGCCTCCACCAGGGCCTTCGCGATCGCCAGACCCAGGCCGAGACCAGATGACTGATGTGATTTTCGCGATCGATAGAACCGGTCGAAAACGTGGGGAAGGTCTTCCGGCGAGATGCCGCTCCCCGTGTCCGAAACGCTCACCCTCGCTTCAGTTCGCTCCCGGTCGACATGAACGGTCACAGCGCCTCCAGATGGCGTGTGTTCCAGCGCGTTGTCCAGGAGTATGCGGATGATCTGCTGAATGCGATCGCGGTCGAAGGTCGCGTCGACCGCCCTGTCAGGCGCCTCCAGCTCGAGGGTAATGCCAGCGCTCTCGGCGCGCATCTCGAACGACTGCACGGCCTGCCGAACGGCATCGACGAGATTCTGGCTTCGCGTTTCGAGGATGAGCCCGGCCTGCTCGCCACGAGCCAGCAGCAGCAGATCGTTGACGAGGCGGCTCATCGCATCGACCTCGCTGATGATGACTTCGTGGCCGTGGGCCAATTCGTCCGAGTCGAGGTCAGGGGATCGCTGCAGGTACTCGGCCTGGGCGCGCATCACGGTCAACGGGGTTCGCAGCTCGTGCGAAGCGTCCGCCACGAAAGCCCGTTGTTGCTCGAAGGCGCGCCGTATGGGTCGCATCGATCGATTCGCCAGGAACAGGCCGGCCGGAATCGCGACGGCGGCTCCGAGGAGCAATCCGCCCAGCGTGGCGATCCGGACAACGCGCAACGCTGCCTCGAACGCCCCCTGTCCCTGGGCGATTTGCACGGCGCCGGCCACGCGGCCATCGACATACGCGGGCTCGGTCAGCACCCGGACGCTCTCTCCATCGATCGTGATGTCGGAGTAGACCGACTCCCCGGCCAGCGCCGAGGGAAGAACGTCCAGGTACGGCAATCCGGCAAGCTCGACTCCCCGCGAATTGGCGAGGATGTGTCCATCCTCAGCCAGCGCGAAACCGATCGTGTCGCCACTCTGAACGAAATCCTCCGCAGCTTCTTCGGCTTCCTCTCGCTGGTCGTCGTTATCGCTGCGTTGTTCGTCTTCCCGCTCTTCATCCGCCTGCGGCGAATCGTCGCTAAGCAGTGCCGCGACGGTGACACTTCCTACTGCTTCACGGAAAAGAGGGGCCCACGAAATCTGCGCGGCCTCTGCGCGATCCTCCAGCGCATGGTCGACTTCGTCTTGCAGGCTGCGTTGCAGGAAAAGAAACATCGCCAAACTCACCAGAGCGAGAATGCCCAGCACCACCGCGGCATTCAGGATGGCGAGTTTTCTACCGACGGAGGTGAACATCGAGAGTCAGCCCACCATATATCCGGCCCCTCGCACAGTGCGGATCAGAGGCTCCGGATCTTGTCTTTCAGGGTCGAGCTTTCTCCGCAAGTAATGAACGTACAGATCGACGACATTGCCCTGGGGATCGGCATCGTACCCCCAGACGCGTTCCAGGAGCAGATCTCGCGAAAGAACATGCCCACGGTTGCGAACCATCGCTTCCAGCATCGCAAATTCGCGCGGAGAAAGCTCGATCGCCTGGTCGTCACGGGTGACGACATGTCCCGTCAGGTCGATGCGCAAAGGACCGATCTGGAGAATCTCCTCCATAAGGGGGTGCGCCACCCGCCTGGCCAGACTTCTGATGCGAGCGACGAGCTCCTCGAAGGCGAACGGCTTGCCGAGATAGTCGTCAGCGCCGGCATTGAGACCCTCGACTCGCTCGGGAAGTTCCCCCAGCGCGGTCAGCATCAGCACCGGCGTGTCGACGCGTTCCCGGCGAAGGGCCTCGATGACGTCGATGCCATCCATGCCCGGCAGCATCCGATCGAGCACGATCACGTCATACCCCCCGGTCAGCGCCAGATCGAGACCTTCATCACCATCTCCGGCGACATCGGTCTCGAAGTGCTCCTGCCTTAGCATTTTGCTGATCAGGTCAGCCAGGCGAGCTTCGTCTTCGACGATCAGAATGCGCATTGCGAGCCGATCTTACTTCGAAACATCACCGACTGTCGGGGAAAAACGGTCGAACACGGGCGCCGTCTTCGGCATCGGGGCAGTTTCCCAGCGTCGACGCAACCGCGCCACCCGGAAAAGCGTCAGGGCCAGCACGGACAACCCAGTCACCATGTACAGACCGGCGGCCCAGGGTTCCCGAGTGTCTGTTCCGGCCCCGATCCCGTGTGCCAAAGCCGTTCCATAGAGGAAAAAGGAGAGCATATGAATGCCTCGCCACACTGAGAACGATATCCATCGTCGCGCGAAGCCGCTAACTGCAATGATCACGAACAGCCATGCAGCGATGACCCCAAGCCCCGTCCACGGTTCCCGGGAGCTCGAGCTAAAGGGCACCACGAGATCCCGCACGCTGAAAGGTACATGCGTATCCGCAACGAGAGCCAGCAAATGCAATGTCAGAAACCCGTAGGCAAGCTGAGTCACGAACGTGTGCAGGCTGTAAATAATCGCCCTGCCCGCCAGCCGGTCGAACCGCTTTGTCGTAATGCCCAGTCCAAGCATGACCGCCAGCCAGAGCAACAGATAGAGCGTCATTCCCGACGCGCGAGACACATACCACGTCAACGGACTGGCCGATCTCCCACTAAGCGCCGCCACAGCCGAGATCGTCAGCAGGAGAAAGGCCGCTCCGATCCTCAGCCAGACGGGATAGGACCCCGCCGGTTCAGGCGGCCGCGCGGATGTTGTGACTGGGCGATAGCCTCGCCGTGTGAGTTTCATTGACCAATACCTCGAACGTTCCGGATCCCGTGAGTACCCAGGCCGCGCCACCACGCCGCAGGATCATCGGCAATTCCCGCGATCCGGCCACCATTAGCGATTTCGTCTCGATCTCGGCGTCGGCCACCGAACCGGCGACGACGGTCACGGACAGGATGCGTTCGTTGAGCGGCCGACCACTCTGAGGATCGATCAGGTGGTTCGCATCGACAGCACCCTGTCTCCATTTGCGACGATACGTCCCCGATGTAGCGACAGCGCACATCTCAGGAACGCCGAGAGCGATGTGTGTCAGGTTGCGGTGCGGGTCATCAGGGTCCTGAATGCCGGCGCGCCATGTGGCTCCATCCGGAGCAGCGCCCCAGACCCGCAGATCACCTCCGGCGTCGACATACCCGCCGGGCCACTGCTGCAATCGCGCCGTGACTGCATCGACATACGCTCCCTTGGCGATCCCGCCGAAATCAAGGCGTATCCCTGCGGGAATACTGATCCTTGACGTCGATCGGTCCATGACAACCTCGTCCACCCAGCCCGCGTCGATGGGAAGGGGACGCGGAGAGCGTTCTTGTTCCGCAGAACCGCCGATCGTCTCGAACGAACGGTCGTAGCCGGCACGTTCGAGCGCGGGGAGGATTGCGGGGTTGAAGCGCCCGTCACTCTCGCGCACGCCGGCAACGACCAGGTCCACAACTGCCAGAAACTGCGAGGAAACGGCGGTCGCCGCGCCGTTCGCCCCGTTTAGCCTGCTCAGCTCGCTATCCGGTCGAAAACGACTGAACATCGACTCCCACTGCTCTGCGGCTTCACGGGCGGCATGCGTCGCTTTGGCGACGTCCTCGGGCGAAATCCCCACCCCAGCGACTGTCACGTCCACACCCATCGCTTTGAACGAAGCCGAGAGCAGCGGTTGCATGGCAGTCATCACGAAGCTCTCGTTTGCACGTCGGGTTGCGTTGGAGCATCCGGCATGACGATTCGAACGATCGTTACCGGATCGCCCGGATTCGCGCCCGGCACCGGGATCTCGGCGACCACAGACGTGCTGCTGGTTTCGGCGCTGACCACGATCGGTGCGGGCTCGGGTGCCGTCGCGACGAACAGCCCGAAGACACCGGCAAAGGAAGCAAGGGCGGCGATGGCCGTCAAGCGCCTGGCCCGCCGCTCGCGTTCGATGCGTTCGAACGGTTTGCGAAATCCCTTCGCGCCAAGAGGATCGGTGTAGCTGCGAGCGATGACCGCCTTTCGGGCCAGTCGCTCGGAGTCGTCACGATTCATTGCCTCAGTCGTCATCGTGTTCCTCGTATTCGTGAGAATCGTCGTCCTCAGAATCGTCGTCCTCGTGATCGTCATCGAAGCGGTCGTCATCTGAACGATCATCGCCATCGTCGGATACTGAAGCGCTTCTGCTCGCTGCGGCTGCGGTTGGCAACGTCACCTCGATGAACCGCGCTCCGTTTTGGTCGGTTGTTGCAGACTCGTTGCTGTTTGTGTCGCCGGTTGTGACCGCAGTTGTCGCATTTGCGGGAGGCGCCGAGCTGGCTTCGAGCAAGTGGTCTCGGTTGACGACGATCGCCGCTCCCACGAGTACGGTCAGCAGTAGAGACACCAGAATCGCTGATCGTTGAGACATTGGGAAGTTCCTCCTGTTGTACGGCGACTCACGCAGTCGCCCATTTACTGTCCCTACAGTAGGAGCAGGAGATTAGAGTGGTATTAGAATGAATGAAGCAATCAGAAGTGGAGGAACGTGCCACGCACACCATCACGACGCAGCGAATCTACGACGATGCCGCTGTCCAGACCGGCAAGCGCATTCTGGTCGATCGTCTCTGGTCACGCGGAGTGACCAGGGAGCGGGCTGCGCTCGATCTCTGGCTCAAGGAGGTCGCCCCCAGCACGGCGCTCCGCCAGTGGTTCCACTCCGGCCAGGGCAGCTGGGAAGAGTTTCGCACCCGGTATGAAGCGGAACCGGCCGCCGACCCCGCTCCGTTTGAAGTGCTGCTGGAACGAGCGCGGCAGGAACCCATCGTGCTTCTCTACGGCGCCCGCGACGAAGAGCAGAACCATGCGGTCATTCTGAAACGGCTGCTCAAGAGCCGGCTTACCTGAGACGCCCACAGCCCGCAACCGGGAGCCTCGTCTGTAGGCATTGACCTCCGTGTCGATGCGCCGGGTGCAGCCCGGCCAGTGCCTACGCCAGATCGGCCGCCTCGATCGGCTGTCCCAGCACGAACACGCTGTCCCCTGCATACGTCGGCGTCGTGGCCCGCGTCACCACCAGCACCCCATCCAGCGGCGCCGTGAAGACATGCGGATCGCGGTCTGGACGGTCGGGGAACCAGATCCGCCCAACTGGATCTCCCTTCTGCAGACTCGCGCCCGCTTCGTGCAAGGCCTCCCAGAAACCTGTGACCTCAGTATTGACATAATTCTCCGGATTGCGCCCGTCGAGAATAATCGCCGGCGGTTTGCCAAGCGACTCCCGCGTCTGCACCTCGCCCGCGAGCACCCCTTGTTGCCGCAGCACGTTGTTCAGTCCAGTCCAGGCAAGATCGTGGACGTGCGCAGGAACGCGCCCGCCGCCGCCCAACTCGGTCGTGATCACCGTCTTCCCCTGGTTCTCCGCTTCGACCGGCAATAAGCCATCGCCGTTCACATCGATATA
>JBFWRO010000135.1:0-7076 GCA_050248865.1 Thermomicrobiales bacterium
AGTTTTCCGAAGTACTCGTGATCCATTTCGACTATCGGCGCCCGGTCGCACACTCCGAGACATCCGTTGACGACCTGGACGGTCAACTCCCCGCCGGCCGTCGTTCCGCCATCGCCGATTCCGTAGTTATCCTGCAGCATCTGCACGAGCTTCTGGGAGCCCATGACGTAGCAGGACATGCCGTGACAGAGGAGCATGAACTTCTTGCCGCGTGGCTCGGTGCGAAAGTCCGCATAGAATGTGAGGAGACCGTAGACACGTGGAACAGTTGTGCCTAGGTGGTCGGCGACGATTTCCGCAGCTTCGACGGAGACGTATCCGAATCGCTCGTTGACTCGCTGGAGCGCCGTCAGGATCAACTCCTGCCCCTCCTGCCAGTCAGAAGGCTGGAGGTCGGCAATCAGGTCTCTGACGATTGCCAGATCGATCGTTCCGGTCTCGGTGTCATGCACGTTGGCCAAAGTTCTGCCCCACACACGTGTTCGCCCGCAGGCAGGGAACGCCTACAGTGGACTCTCGATTACCGCTGCGAGTATATGAGCGGGCCGGAAGTGAGTCAACGCACGGCAACTCCGATGTTCGAGGCGTTCACCGGTACCTGCTGAACTCGTCAGGAGCGCAGAAGCTTTCGAAAATCACCATCGAACGTGTCGAGGAAGTCGTGCATCTCCAGCACATCATCGACGGTGACCGGATCGCCATCATGCGTGCTTTCCGCTGTCGGAATATCGAATTCGCCGAAATCGGTGGTCGATGAGGCGAGATCGAGGAGATGTCCCATCGACGATCCGCCTGTGGGATCACCGACCATAGCCGCGACGAACGATCTCGCATGACAGTCCCGGCACTGGACGACCATCATCCAGACGTCTTCCTTGCGGGAGACGACTTCGACATCGTCCTCGATAAACGACCGGTGACAAACGCTACAGCGATCCATGCGCTCGACAACGATTCGGCGAATTTGGCTTTCAGATCTATCCATCATTTCGTGTCAATTCGTTCCTTTTTTTGTGACTGCGGTGGTAAGCAGACCCGGGCGGTTCGTAGGCAGCGATCAGTTGCCCCGGCCGCGTTCCGGGTCGTCGAGATCGAGGGTGTTGATGAAGTCGCGGAAAACTGAGAGACGCTCATCGTCGACATTCATGCCTGGAACCTTGTCGGGAAGGTCACCTGACGTAACCATTCCGGCCTCTTCAGCCGGCTCATCCTCCGTCTCGAGCGTGACGCCAGCGCGATCCATCACTGACTCGTCGACGAAGATCGGGACTTCCACGCGAACGGCAAGGGCAATCGCGTCACTTGGCCGGGAATCGATTTCTACGGTCCTGTCGCCGACGGTGAGCACGACCCTGGCATAGTAGACATCTTGTGAGAGATCGATGACGAGGACTTTTTCCACGACGCCGCCGAGCTCAGCAATGAGCGATTTCATTACATCGTACGGCAGCGGACGCGGAGAGTCCGCGCCCTGCAGCTCGATGGCGATAGCCTGAGCTTCGAAGTCGCCGATCCAGATTGGCAAATGGCGGTCGCCGTGAACCTCCTTGAGGATAACCAGGCGATGGTGTGAGTGCATCTGCACCCGGATACTGTGAACAACTGTTTCGATCATCGAGGAGCCCCGTCCGTTAACTCGTCTCTGTCTGGAGGCGACTGGCTCGACTGGCCGAGATCGAGCGGCGCACGGACGAATGAGACGTGTACTCGATCCTGCCCGGAATTCTACACATCCGGGAGAGAAGACTCAATTCCGGCATTCAAGCACAGTGAGAAAAGCAGAAGTTCGAAGGCGTCCGGAGTCGGAGCGTCATTCGCTCGGATAGTCGGGCTCTCCGAGGATTCCAATGTCGCCAATCGGCCAGTAGATGACCCAGGCCCTGCCCTGAATGGAATCAATATCGATCGGGCCAAACACTCTGGAGTCGGAACTGTTTTGTCGATTATCGCCGAGGACGAAGACCTGGCCTTCGGGAACCACCCAGGGATCGCACTGGCGAGAGCAAACGGTGATGCCTGCCTCGACATAGGACTCGTCCAGAAGCTCTCCATCGATGTACACCGAACCATCGCGGATTTCGACCGTCTCGCCGGGCAATCCAATAATGCGCTTGATGTATGGCTTCGAGGAGGAGACCGGCGGATCGAACACGATAACGTCTCCACGCTGGGGATCAGCAAAGGGGGAAAATTCTTTCGCCTCGGCATGCTCGACGCCGGGGATCCAATCGACCAGCGTGTAGAGGTCCCAGCTTTCGTACGCGTTGCGATTGACCAGCAGCATGTCACCATCGTGGAGATTGTCGAGCATGCTGTTGCCATCGACCCGGAAATTGAGGACCAGCAACCGAACAGCCATAAAAATGGCGATCGCGATGATCGCCGTTTCCAAAATTTCACGCAGGATTCCGCCCCGGCGCTTTTTCGCCACCGCGTGGGTGGAAGAAACGTGAGGCAGGGGATCCGCTGCTTCAGAGGCATCCGGCGGGAGATCACCTGGCGCGTATTCGACCGGCGCGGAATTGAAGGTGTCAGGATCGGGCGTGCCGTGAGGTGTCGATCCGAATGTCATGGATTTCCTCGATCGATGGCATGTCCATCATGCCCAGAGCTGGGAGAACCAGATGGTGTTGTTGACGAGGGGACGAAGAACGCCGGGGACTGAAACGTCCCCGGCGTGCACCTCGAGAGGTGAAAGTCCGCTGAGAGACTAAATCTCGTCGGCGCGCATCTCGCGAGTCTCGGTGCGAACTGGCTGCGCGGAGCCAGTTGCTGAGGCACCGCCTTCGATCGACTCCGCGTCGACCGGCGCCGATGCTTCTTTCTTGAACTCCTTGATGCTCTTGCCAAGATCCGCACCGATGCCCGAAAGCTTACTGGTGCCGAAGATCATTGCCACGATCAAGAGAATCAGGACAAGTTCCTGCCAACCCAAACCTGGACCAAACATCGAGAATCCTCCTCCGGATTTATCGCACGAACTCCTGCCTGGAGTATTGGCGAGCCCCCGGGAGTATAGTCATCCGGCCACGCGGCCTTCAAACATAACAGGGCAAGCTTCGCGCCATCTTTGGCGTCGTCGCTGGCTGTCCGCTAATATACACCTTTGGCGCATGCACGTGCACGCCTGATTTGACCCATTGTCCAGGTTTTTCAATCGTCAGAGATTCGCCGGGAGAGCAAATGGCCGAAGAGACGGAAATCCAGTTGTCCGATGAAGATATCGAATATCTTGTTGCGTTGATCCGGTCGTCTTCACCCATACTGACCACGGCGGAACTCGTGGAGTCGCTGAGAATGCGCACTCCCTAAGTCGTTTCCTCATCCATCTGCCCCGGGGCCGGAAAGCACATCGCGTTGCCGTGGCTCTACCACGTTACTCAGGAGAACAATCTATGTCGACCACCGAGGCGAGCGCCATCGAGCTTGCCGGTACCAAAGGTGAGCAAGGGCTGGCCCGTGACATTCTCACGCTGTTCATGGGTCGAGGTCACTTCATGGCTACCGACGCGCCGATCCAATTTAGTCTTTCGGACATCGTTGAGTATCTGCATGCAATCGACCGCAAAGGGACTGAGCAATCAGTTCGCAAGATCGTGGAGGCGAACGCAGGCGTCTTCGAGATCGTCGAAGGCGAGGAAGCGACCTGGGTCGTGGCAACCCGTAGTGGGAGACGACCAGTCGAGCGCTCAGTGGACAAGACCCACACGTTCTCAGAGCGGCTTATGACCCCGGAGCCCAAGCCGGAGAATGCCGCAACGCAATTTCGGCCGCGGCCACGCGGTGATTCGCCGCTTTCGACTCTGGAACGCGTGCTGTCGGACTTCGACATGGGCGATGACTCAGACAGAGCACTGCGGCGTGTGCTGGAGCCGGAAACCTCCGCGCTCGTTTCCCAGATTCTGGACGAAACTGCAGCACCGGCTCCACTGGAAGAACCGGTAGCGAAGACCATCGTGGTGCCTGCGGCGCCGGTATCGACCGACGTGAGCAATGTGAGCGATCTGGAGCTGGCAGCGGCTGTTCGCGAACGGCTCAGCCAGGATTCGCGAGTCGCGCACTTCGGCGACCAATGGATGATCGAGGACCAGGTTCCCCGGCTCAGCCGGGGGGATCTCCGCCGCATCAAGGATTACATCGAGGAGCAGGAGCAGCCGCTGACGGACGATGTTCTCGTACAGGATGTCCTCGAGGTGAGGCAGAAGGCGTCAGACTTCGAGCTGATGAGATTTGCGCTGAACTATCGACTTGGTCAGGAGCACCGGGATTTCGAATTTGTCGGTACGAACAATCAGCGTTTCTGGAGCGTCAGCAACTTGCCGGCGATTGGGACGACGCGCAAGAAGCCGACCGAAATTGGCTCCGATTACAAGTTCATGCTGGAGGAATTGCCAGCCAGACCCGCCTATCGCTCGGTGTCGCAAATCAGCCATGTGCTGACGTTCTACGAATTCTATCTGGGCCTTCTTCCGTACGACCCAGAAATGCAGGCATTGCTGCCCGCACCTCTCAATGCCAATCAGAAAGCCGTGGTCCTGACATTCGAGTGTCCACAGCAGTACACGACCTATCTGGTCGAACTCCGTTACCCGACGGTGAATCGCGGCGGATATCTGCTGGGGCTCGATGATTTCTACAACGACAATCTTGTGCCGGGGGCGCTTATCAGCCTTCGGGCGTCAGAGAACGATGGCCACTACATCATGGAGTATGAGGTCGGCGAATCGCAAAGCCGGCGGCTTCTGGAACTGGAAGACCGCAGACAACGGTATGTCTTCCGGCCCACCTCATTCAGTTGCGCGATTTTCGAAGAGTATTTGCTGGACGAAGACCGGTTTCCCGGGTTCAGTGGTGACAAGCCTCTGGATGAAAAAGCGCGTCGCAAGCCAGAAACCGTGATTAGCCGGGCGTTCGAACGGCGAAACAATGAACTCGAAGGCGGCGGGTACACCGCGACGTTTGCCGAGTTGCTTGCTGCCAGCAGCGCCGAGCGACCGTTCTCGGAAACCTTCCTGCGTCACGTTCTCGACAACGATGAAAGTGGCGCGTTCGCCAAGGATCCAGACCACGCTGATGCCTACACCTATATTCCAGGAACCATTGGCTGACGGCGACGAGAACGACGACAGTCCTGACGAGGCGACACGCGAAACGAGCGTTCAACGGTCTGCGCTGCTGGGATTTTCCGATCTCTCGCGGTCAGCCGTTGTCGCGTTTCGCAAGGATTGGCAGGCGATGCCGGACGATGAGCGTTTGGCCCTGATCGAGGCACTTGTCGATTTCGCCGAACAGAGTATCGAAGTCAATTTCAACCGGGTTTTCCGGGAAGCGTTGAATGATGAGATACCCAGAATCCGGAAACTCGCGATCGACGGGCTTTGGGAGGATGACGCGATCGATCTTCTGCCCGTCCTGTTGTCGATGCTGAGAACGGACTCCGATATCGACGTGAGAGCAGAAGCAGCTGGCGCGCTTGTCCGATTCACCAGCAACGACTCGGCTTTGCGCGCATCGGGAGCGGAGGAGCTGGTCGGCGCGCTTCTCGATGTGGCCAATGACGAACAGGACAACGCGCTCGTTCGCCGCCGCGTTATCGAGACGCTTGGCCCACTCGCAGATGACGGGCGGGTCGAGCTGCTCCTGCGGCGAAGCTACGCGGACGATGACCAGGCCATCGTGTGCGGCGCAATCGCCGCCATGGGCTTTTCGGGTCAATCGCGGTGGATACCTGAAATCGAGCGGGCAATTGCAAGCGATGACGCGGAGCTGCGTTTCGCGGCCGCGATCGCAGCCGGATCGATCGGAGACAGCGATCTCGTGCAATCGCTGGCCAGCCTGGTCGACGACGACGATGGCGAAGTCCGCTATGCGGCAATCGGATCGCTTGGGCACATCGGTGGACAGGGAGCGCTGCGCGTATTGCGCAACCTGCGGGAGCGTAATGGGGAATCGGACGAGGTCATCGAAGCGGCTTTCGAAGAGGCGCTGCTCCTGACTGACCCGCTGGCCAACTGAGAACGCAGCGATCCACAGGGAAGGGCGAAGTGGAATCCAAGTCGCACATGGCGTGGGATGCTCAGTTGCAGGAGCTCGGAGGGCATTTGCTTCAAAGCTGGCGCTGGGGCGAATTCAAGCGTCGTTCTGGTTGGGGCGTCGATCGCATTGTGACGCCCGACGGCAGCGCAATGGCGCAGGTGCTGTATCGGACACGAGGACCGCTGAGTGTCGGCTATATCCCGCGGGGTCCAGCCCACTCCGAAAGTGGTGAAGGGCTGCCGGAGCTGGCTGCGCTCGTCGAGAGGGCGGCAAAGCAGCGTCGTTCGCTCTTTGCGGTTCTGGAGCAGAATGCGCCGTTCCCCGCAGGAGCGACTGGTTTCGACAAGTGGATAGCAGGTCCGGACTATGTGCAGCCCGGCAGAACGGTGAAGGTTCGCCTGACAGACGACGAGACGATGCTTCAACGAATGCACCAGAAGACGCGATACAGCGTGCGGCTAGCAATGCGCAAGGGAGTGCAGATCGAATCATTCGAAGGGCTCTGCGCCGACGGTCTGGCGATGTTCTACGCACTGCTCACGGAGACTTCCGAGCGCAATCAGTTCGGCGTGCACAGCGAGACCTATTACCGGGACTTTCTCGATGTCTTTGGCAAAGACTCTTTGATCATGATCGCGCGGGTGAATGGTGAGCCTGCGGCCGGGCTGATAGCAGCGAAGTTTGGCGACGAGGCAATCTACATGTATGGCGGTTCGTCCACCGAGCATCGCAGTGTTGGGGCTGCCTTTCTCGTGCAGTTCGAAGCCATGCGCTGGGCGCGGGAGCGTGGCGCCAACTCGTACGATTTATGGGGAATACCGCACCAGGATATACCTGCCGAAACCGAGGTTCTGGACGCCGTGCCCGCCACGCGTGGGGATGACTGGCGGGGTCTTTTGCGGTTCAAAATGGGATTCGCAGGCGATGTCATCGACTATCCCAGGCCGATCGAGCGCCAGTTCAGCCGGATCGGCACCCGTCTGGCCCGTCAGTACCTGCGCACGCTCGGATAGACCAGAGACGTGAAGACGCTGGAGGAA
>JBFWRO010000136.1:0-7061 GCA_050248865.1 Thermomicrobiales bacterium
CGTCGTAAGCATCGAGCGCATCGGTCCACTCGCCGATCAGGCGAGAGCAGTGCTGCAGGAGCTTGGGGTGGCGAATGTCACCATTTACACGGCGGACGGTAGCGAAGGATGGCCCGACGGTGCTCCCTGGGATGCAATCATCGTTACGGCTGGCGCTCCCACGGCGCCCCAGCATTTGCTCGACCAGCTCAGGGAATCAGGCGGAAGACTTGTCATGCCGGTCGGTCCGGAAGGAGCTCAGACTCTGATTGTCGTCGAGCGACACGAGGACGGCTACGATGAGCAGGATATCGGGCCGGTGGCTTTTGTCCCCCTGATTGGCAAGGGCGGCTGGCCAGAACCATGACTGCTGAGTTCAACCAGCAGACCTGCCGGGACTTCTGGCCCCAGCTATCGGCTGACATGGTCGGTATATCCGCTGGACACGAGCGCATCGAGTGCCGCTTCAGGCGTCGAAAACCGAGTGCCCCGCCCGTTCCTAATCGCCGACCGACGGCGGGCTCATGCCGACGGAGTGAAACCCGTTGTCGACGAAGATCGTTTCGCCACTGATCGCGCTGGAGAGATCGCTGGCCAGGAAGAGCGCGGCGTCTCCGACCTGTTTCGCACCAAAGGGCGCTCCGAGTGGGGCGGCTTGTTGAAAGTACTTGACCATGTCGGTCAGACCGGGAATGCCGCGTGCGGCCGCCGTCTTGATCGGCCCGGCGGAAATGGCATTCACTCGGATGCCTTCTGGTCCGAGATCGAACGCCAGATAACGTACTGCCGATTCGAGCGCTGCCTTGGCCACGCCCATAACGTTGTACTGCGGAAATGCCCGGTCAGCGCCGAGGTAAGTCAGGGTGATGATGCTGCCCCCTTCAGTCATCAACGGCGCAACACGCTGTGACGTGGCGATCAAGGAGTACACACTGACGCTCATGGCGGTACTGAAACCCGCGCGGGTTGTTTTCAGAAACCGCTCTTTCAGCTCGTCGGGCGGCGCGAAGGCGACGCTATGCACGAAGCCATGAATGACGCCATAGTCACTCTTGAGCGATTCCCCCAGCGCGTCGAGATCGTCATCCGACTCGACATTGCCCTTGTACAACCTGCTTCCCGGTGAACTGGCGATCAGCGCCTCGCAATCACGCTGCATCCGGTCATCGAGATAGCTGACAGCAAGTGTTGCGCCAGCCCGCGCCAGCGCTTCGCCGATCGCGTAGGCGATACTCCATTTATTCGCAACGCCCATCACGAGAATCGTTTTGCCTTCGAGAAGTCCGCTGGCTGGATTTGGTGTGTCGGTCATAGGGATGGTCCTTTCCGTACGGAGCCGCGTCCTCGCGGATCCTCGGTGCGGCTCGGTCGGGTCAGAGCCTGGCAGTTTGGTGCATGATAGCGACAGTCGCCTTCGCTGGCGACCAGGATGCTTGCGAACCGTATGATGGGAGACTCCATGGCGTCGATTCCGGTATTCGATGGGCACAACGACACGGTCCTCTCGTTGCGCGACACAGGCCGGTCGTTTTTCGAGCGCTCGGATGTTGGTCATATCGATCTGCCCCGGGCGCTCGAAGGTGGTCTGGCGGGTGGTTTCTTCGCCGTGTGGGTGCCGAATCCTGAAGTTCCGCCGATCGATCCACAGGCCGACGATCCCAGCACCACGGCCTATGGCAACATCGAGTCGATGCCAACGGAGCTTCCGCTGGCATTCGCTGAGCACTACGCGTTGGAGTCTCTGGCATCACTGGCGCGTGTATCTGCACAGAGTGACGGCAAGGTCGGCATCGTCCGAAACACGACCGAGATTCGGCGGAACCTTCGCGATGGCGTTTTTTCCATGGAACTTCATATCGAGGGGGCGGAGCCGATCGATCCGAGCCTGAGCACGCTCGAAGCGTTCTATCTGGCCGGAATACGTTCGATTGGTCTGGTTTGGTCGCGACCAAATGCCTTCGCCCACGGCGTTCCATTTCAATTCCCAGGCACTCCCGACACCGGTCCAGGTCTGACTGATGCGGGACGACGCCTTGTCGCAGCGTGTGACGAACTAGGCATCGTGATCGACATGTCTCATTTGAATGAGGCTGGGTTCTGGGACGTGGCGAAACTTTCAAAGAAACCCCTCGTCTGCACACATTCGGGGGTTCACGCGATATGTCCGTCGACCCGCAATCTGACCGATAAGCAACTCGACGCTATTCGCGACTCGACTGGGATTGTCGGTGTGAACTTCCACGCCGGGTTTGTCAATCCCGACGGCGAAAACGATCCAACGAGGACAACCGTTGGTTCACTTGCCGACCACGTTGACTATCTTTGCAACCGTATGGGGTCAGACAAGGTGGCGCTTGGATCGGATTTCGATGGCGCGACCATGCCAGGTGACATCAAGGACGCCGCGGGTCTTCCGGTCCTTCTTGCCGAGCTCGAACGCAGGGGGTATGACGCGTCAACCATCCGGAACATCGCCTGGGACAACTGGTTGCGCGTGCTGGATCAGATCTGGATTGCCTGACGTGTGTGCTACGCTGATCGGTCGCAGCGGCCGGGCGTCGCTGCACTGTTCTTCGTGCACACTAAACGCCAATGCCTGACCTGCCCGACTCATTCCAGACAGACAATCATGTGCTCTGGGCGCTCATCGCGTCATCAGTGATCATGATTTTCACCCTGGAAGCGGTGCAATCCGCGGTCGAAGGTGCGTGGCCACACCAGCGTCGGCCAGGCACGATGCTCCCGTCGGAACGGACGGCCCATTCGATCTGGGGCGTCGTCGCTCTTGCCTTGATCGCCTGCGGACTCCTTCTGATCAGCAATTTGGCTATCCTGCTCTGGCAAGACGTCGATGCGCTGGGCATCCAGAAAACTGCCGGTGTGCTTCTTGCGGTATCGTGGGTACTGTTCATGCTGGTGAGTATCGACCGCTTCGGCATCCGGAAGCACATGACATCGATCGGGGTCGCCGCGCCGATCGGTGTCCTCGCCTTGCTGACCGTAGTCGCCGTGCTGCTTTCGTTGTCTCTTATCGACATCTGGCCGCCATCTGACGAGTTCCGCGACGCGTTGCCGGTGATCCTGATCAGGAACTCGACCGGCGACAGTTGACCGTCTCGACTGGACCACGGGAATGACGACCCCTGGCGATCGACCACCACGAAAACGACCCGTTTCCGCTTCCAGCTCGAGAAGCAGAGGTCCGAACCCGCCTGTGCGCAAAAGAGTCGCTCCTCCGGTGAGCGGGCCTGTCGTTATGGCCCGGACATTGCCAAAAGAGAAAAGGGTCGTCGCGCCCCGTGGCAAGGCCGAATCGGGCAAGCGATCCGCGGATCGCCCGTCACTCTTCCACGATCCTGATTTTATGGCGTTCTGGGCATCGCGGCTGCTGGTGCAGATTGCTCAAGGGGCCATGATGTATGCCCTGCTCGTGCTGGTTGTCGACACAGCCGGTTCCTCGTTTTACAACTCGATCTTCGTCGTTTGCGCCGTTTTGCCGGCAATCGTCTTTGGACTGCCCGCTGGTGTGGCCGTCGATGCCGTACCTCGGCGGCCGCTCCTCGTCGTGCTGAACATCACCCGCTTTCTCTTTGTAATCTCGCTTGCCTTCCACCTTCCCTCGCTTGGGGGAATTTTCGCCACGGCGCTGGGGATCTGGACAATCCACCAGTTTTATGCACCCGCTGAGGGATCCACGCTCCCATCACTGGTGTCAACTGAGCGTCTGACAGAAGCTCAGGCGTTGTCCAACATGGCGCTCGTCCTTGCTCAGGGAATCGGGCTGATTCTTCTGGCGCCATTGCTGCTGAAAACCGTCGGCCCGCAGTACCTTTTTGCTGTTTGCGCCGCGCTCTTTTTGACTGCTGCTTTCCTGGTGATACAGCTCCCGCGGATCGCCACTCCCGCGAGCACGAGTCAGGCGCGAGTGGCCGATGCCGGTATCGAGCAGGCGCTCCTCTCTGGCGCCAGAACGCTCTTGAGTGATGCCGTGCTTTTCCGGGTGACTCTGGTCGACATCATTGTTGGCATCGGCCTCAGCGCGCTGGTGGTGATCGCGCCGATTTACTTGACGAACATTCTTGACAGCTCGTCCGAGAACACCGTGTTCGTTTTCGCCCCGGCAGCGATTGGGGTTATCGTGGGATTGCGCCTGGCGCCATTTCTCTCGCGCCACATCGAACTTCGCGTGCTGGCAACAATCGGTTTACTCATTTTCGCCGGGTGCGTTGCGGCTTTTGGTTTCATGGGGGACATCTACCGGTTTCTCGATGTCACGCTTCAACTACCGATCGACGCTCTCGCCCGCACCGTACGGATAGCGCCACTTGCGCTGATGGTGATGTTCTTTTCCGTTCCGGCCGGATTCTCGTCATCTGTCGTCGGCGTCGCTGCGAGAACCACGACCCTGCTACGGTCGCCAGTGGACTCCCGTGGCAAAGTGATCGCTACCCAGTCACTGATGCAGAACATCGGCGCCTTGCTGCCCACGTTGATGGCAGGAGTACTTGCCGATGTGATCGGCGTGGAGCGAGTGGCAATCGTCATTGCCGTATTGATGCTGGCCGGCGCCGCGGCAACGTTTCTGACCCGACGGTTGACGCCCGCGCTGCGACCTATCTGAAATCACTCAAGCAACAAGCCGCATGCAGACGCACACGGCCATTGTCTCCATCCCCCCCGATCTCACTCGACAATGATTTTCCGGAAACGCTTCTTGCCTACTCGGAGCAGGCGGGCAGAAGCCCCGGGAGCAAAGGCGGCGTCAGGCTCTTCGACTCGCACGCCGTCAATCGATAGCCCTCCCTGTGCAGCGAGGCGACGGGCCTCTCCGCGCGATGAGACGAGCGTTGCAGCGACGAAGACCTCCGCGTTGGTTATTCCTCTGGAGACATCGGCTGCGGCGATCGTCATCGATGGGATATTGGGGTCGGCAAGCATAGCGGCGATCGATTCCCCACCGAACAACGCCTGCGCAGAAGCATCTGCCTCTTCCGCCGCCGTCGGTCCATGAGCAAGGGATGTCACCTCTCTCGCCAGTACCCGCTTTGCTTCTCGCAGCGCATCGCCGTCAACGGCAGTCAAACGGGCGATTTCGTCGTCAGCGACGAATGTGAAGAGTTTCAGCAGCCGCTCGACGTCAGCGTCGTCTACGTTGACCCAGTATTGGTAGTAATCCCAGGGAGTTGTCATCGCCGAGTCGAGCCAGATCGAGTTACCGGCCGATTTTCCGAGTTTCTCCCCACTGGCCGCGGTAATCAGGGGGCTGACCAGCGCAAATGCCTGCACGCCTTCCTCTCGTCGAACGAGATCGACTCCGGCAACGATGTTTCCCCACTGGTCGGATCCGCCCATTTGCAGGCGACAGCCGGTCGTCCGGAAGAGATGCAGAAAATCAAACGCCTGAACGATTCGGTAGTTGAATTCGACGAAGTTCAGACCCGCCCCTGACTCGATTCGATTCTTGTACGTTTCTGCAGCGAGCATTTCATTCACGGAAAAGTGCCGACCGATATCTCGCAGAAATTCGATGTACTTCAGTTCGAGCAGCCAATCGGCGTTGTTCATCAGGAAAGCTGACGGATTTTCGCCAAAGCGATTCCCCTTGAAGTCGAGGAATCGATCGAACTGAGGCAGAATCGACCTCAGGTTCTGGCGGATCTGATCCTCGCTCAGGACATCGCGTACAGATGTGCGGCCGGAAGGGTCGCCGACCAACGCCGTGCCTCCTCCGCCCAGAGCGATGGGTTGATTCCCGAATCGCTGCAGAACGGCAAGCATCATGATCCCGAGCTGATTCCCGATATGCAGCGATCTGGCGGTGGGATCGAAGCCGATGTACGCCGTGACGGCTCCTTCATCGAACGCCTTGCGCAGAGCCGCTTCGTCGGACATGTCGTAAACATACCCGCGGGACTTCAGGTAATCGACGACATGAACACCCGCTTCACGCGCCTGGATTGCGGAATCCCCCGAACCTGTGATCATTTAGGCTGTCGCTCCTGCCAGGAAGTTTTGAACGACGGTTGGAATCTGAGACCAGTCCCCCGAATACACCCACATCCCCTGTGCCGTATAGTCCGAGTAGACATATGGCAAAAGGTCGATGAACTCAACGCTTTCCCGGGTGAAGTTCGGGGCAGCAAGCGCGAGGGTCAATCGCCGCGCCGCTCCAATATCATTCCGTATAGCACGCCGATACTGATGGACGAGGTCAGGGAGTTGTGACGCGTAGTCCGGACCAGTCACCTTCTCCAACATGGCCAGCAACACAAGTTTCTGCCGCATGATCCGGCCGCCATCTCCATCCTGGTGCCGGGTACGAACGAACTTCAGCGCATTAGCCCCGTCGAGATGAACCCCGCCTGCCGGGTAAAATATCTCCTCGATGCCATGATCCAGCGTGGGGAATTCGGCATCGTAGAGATCATATGGATTTTGCACGTCGACGCCACCAACTTCATCGATGATCTTTGAAAACGACTCAAACGTCGCCAGGGCGACAGCGTCGACCTGAACCCCAAAATTCGCCAGAACTGTGGCCTTGATCGTGTCGGCGCCCGCCGAAAAACCGCCGTCGCCTGACTTGGACCCGAAATCGTAGCTACGCGTGATCTTGTCGTAGCCAAAGCCCGGGATTTCCAGATACAGATCGCGTGGCACGCTGACAACGCGGAGTCTGCCGGTCGGAAGATGCAATCTGGCGATCATGAAGACGTCGGCGTTTTCCGGGTTGCCAGGGAGCTGGTATTCCGGAGGCCGCGAATCGAGCCCTCCGGAAACGACCGTGAACGTCTCGAGCTCGGCCGGTTCGATGTCAGTTTGCGCGAACGCTTTCTGAGCCCTGTCGAGAACCGAAAGGGCCGGGAAGACTGCCGCACCCGCCATTTTCAGCATTCGTCGCCGTGAAATCATTTCGTTTGGCCTTCATCGGAGCTTCATTGTCCGCCAGAACCGTCCGGGCGGGATGAGCAAGGTAGCATTCTCGCTGGTGACCGGCAACTACTGAGCACCTAAACAGCTGCATCGCCGCACTTCAGGAGTCCAACGTGAGTGAATCATCTGTCGAGAAGATCGTCGCGGAA
>JBFWRO010000137.1:0-7053 GCA_050248865.1 Thermomicrobiales bacterium
ATCGGCAAGATCGGGACAGGTGGCGGTATTGGCCACATCATCGAGTATCGGGGGTCTACCATCCGCTCCCTCTCGATGGAGGGCCGCATGACCATCTGCAACATGTCCATCGAAGCCGGTGCCCGGGCGGGGATGATCGCTCCGGATGAAACGACCTTTGCCTATGTCGAAGGTCGGGAGCATTCGCCCAGGGGCGAGGCATGGCGCCGAGCGCTTGACTACTGGCGGACCTTGCCAACGGATGCTGGAGCGTCGTTTGACACCTACGTCGAGCTGGACGGCAGCGCGATTCGACCCCATGTTTCCTGGGGAACCAATCCGGCCCAGGTGGTTCCGATCGACGGTGTGGTCCCTGACCCTCAAAGCATCGTGGATCCGCGTGAGCGCGACGCCGCGGACCGTGCCCTCGCGTATATGAACCTTTCACCGGGCACTCCTATCCACGACATCGCGGTCGATGTTGTCTTCATTGGATCCTGCACGAACAGCCGCATCGAAGATTTGCGCCTGGCGGCTTCGGTGATCGAAGGCCGCCGCGTTGCACCTCGCGTGCAGGGGATCGTGGTGCCGGGATCGATGCAGGTCAAAGCGCAAGCTGAGGCCGAGGGGCTCGATCGAGTCTTTCTCGATGCTGGATTCGAATGGCGCTCGGCTGGTTGCTCGATGTGCCTGGGAATGAATCCAGACCAACTCGCCTCCGGACAGCGATGCGCATCGACGAGCAACCGGAACTTCGAGGGGCGACAAGGAAAGGGGGGGCGAACACACCTGGTCTCCCCTGCAGTTGCCGCCGCCACTGCGGTCGCTGGAGTATTCGCCACCCCCGCGGAGGTGCAATAGCATGCAGAAAGTGGAAACGATCACCGGCGTGGCCATGCCGCTCGACCGCAGCGATGTCGATACGGACCAGATCATTCCCGCTGTCTGGCTCAAGCGGGTTGAGCGGACCGGATTCGGCGAAGGTCTCTTCTCCTCGTGGCGTCAGGATCCTGATTTCGTGATGAATCGCCCGGAATATCAGGGCGCGTCGATCTTGATCGCGGGGTCGAACTTTGGCGTCGGTTCATCGCGCGAACATGCTGTTTGGGCGCTCATGGACGCAGGCTTCAAGGCGGTGATTTCTCCCCGCTTTGGCGATATCTTCCGCAACAACTCGACGAAGACCGGCCTGGTGCCAGTCGTCGTCGACCCGGAGGTTGCCGACCTGCTGCTGCGGGCGGCGGCGGAGGAACCAGGACTGCAAATGACGATCGACATCGCGAATCGTACCCTTTCCGTTCCCGAGATTGGCCTCACGGTCGAATTCCCGATGGACGACTTTACCCAGCACCGGCTTCTCGAAGGACTTGACGACATCGGGTTGACCTTGCGCCATGAAGGGGCAATACACGCGTACGAACAGCGTCGATCCGAGTGGATGCCCAGGATAGCGGCCACTGACGCATAATTGCGAAACGAAGTGCGCAGCGCTCCGGGTCCGCAAACTGGTCCGGGGCGTTCGCTTTGTCAGAACGAAGGGATGAACCACGTGAAAGCTTCGATTGTTGTCATGCCTGGAGATGGCGTCGGCCCGGAAATAACCGCGGCAGCGCTCGCTGTCCTGGATCAGGTAGCCACGACGTTCGGTCATCATTTCGAAGCTATCGAAGTTGCAATCGGCGGCGCCGCAATCGATGCTCACGGGGTTCCCCTGCGTAAAGAGGATCTGGCTACTTGCCGAAGGGCCGACGCTGTGCTTCTCGGCGCCGTCGGGGGACCAAAGTGGGATACCGTCGATGTCCCGCTTCGACCTGAGCGGGGGTTGCTGGCGCTGCGCAAGGGTCTCGGGCTTTTCGCGAACCTCCGACCGGTCGCGGTCCATCCCGACCTGGCGGAAACCTCACCTATCAAGTCTGAGATCGTTTCCGGCGTGGACCTTGTCGTCGTCCGCGAGCTGACCGGAGGAATCTACTTCGGCAAGCCCTCTCGCCAATGGACGGATTCCCGTGGCCGCCTGGCCGTCGATACGATGAAGTACCGTGAGCAAGAGATCGAGCGCGTCGTCCGACTAGGATTCGAACTC
This sequence comes from Thermomicrobiales bacterium, assembly GCA_050248865.1. Taxonomy (GTDB): domain Bacteria; phylum Chloroflexota; class Chloroflexia; order Thermomicrobiales; family UBA6265; genus JAHBVL01. The sequence continues at coordinate 2,063 of JBFWRO010000137.1, forward strand.
GCCCGGGACCGAAAGAAGCACCTGGCGAGCGTCGACAAGTCGAACGTGCTCTCCACATCACGTCTCTGGCGGGAAATCGTTACAGAGGTGGCGCCCGACTACCCGGATGTGACGCTCGAACATGTCCTGGTCGATGCAATGGCCATGCGCCTGGTGCGACAGCCAGGGCGATTCGACGTGATCGTGATGGAGAACATGTTTGGCGACATCCTGACCGATGAAGCAAGCGTCATCGCGGGTTCGATCGGCCTTCTGCCTTCCGCCAGTCTCGGGGCTCCTCGCAGTTCGGGCCGGAGAATCGGCCTCTACGAGCCCATCCACGGAAGTGCGCCGTCGATGGCCGGTCAGGGCAAGGCCAATCCGACCGGTACGATCCTCTCTCTGGCCATGCTGCTCCGGATGTCACTGGGTCTGGAAAACGAGGCCGCAGCCATCGAAGCGGCCGTTTCGTCAACGATTGCGGATGGAATCAGGACGTATGACATTGCCGGCGGTGGCGTCCTACCGGTGAAGACATCGGAGTTTGGCCGGGAAGTCGCTTCCCGCATCGCGATGTGAGCGGATGCCACGCGCATGTCGCGCCGCCTGGCCGACTGGCTGGTCCATTACGCCTCACCATCCAGACAATCCTGAGGTGCCTTTGTGCTATAAGGACACATCCGCGCGATGCGGAGATCTGTCCGGCAGCCGAGAGGCCATGAAACTCATACTCGCAATTGTTCAGGATTATGATACCGACCGTGTTCTGCGTGGCATAACGTCTGCCGGCTTTCGCGTCACTCGCATTTCCAGTACTGGCGGGTTTCTGCGGAGCACCAACGCGACCTTGCTGGTCGGCGTCGAGGATCACGAAGTGCGCCGCTGTCTCGCCATCATTCGAGAGAATTGCGGAACCCGCGTTCACGAGATGGAAACTGGCGCGGAGGAATACTGGCTGGAGGCCAGCGGTCTGGAGATAGCCAGGGACGCGTCCGGCGGAGCGGTCGTCATTGTCCTTCCGGTTAGCCGGTACGAGCGGTTAGGCCCTGAGAAATAAATTTGGGGAACACCCAGGAAGGCCGGTTTTCTGCTCCGTTTGCCTACGCCGGTGCTTCGACCGGGTCCATGGCATAGCGCGCATCCTCGCTAAGCATGGACTTCAGAATTTCCTGAAGCGCCATGATATGACTGCAGGTGCCAATCGTATGGGCCTCGAATGTGTGACAGGTACACTCCCAGTGGTCGCCATTCATCGTTACCGTATAGTCATCGTGCCCGCCATGAAAATTGGCCTTCAGCTCCTGGAATCTGATTCTTTCCGGTTCTGTGGCGTAACGATGCGCCTTCTCGATTTTGTTGATCATGCTGGAGTTCATTCAAGCTCCTCCTTTGCGGCCTTTCGATACACTCGCACGGCACGGGACAGGTCGAACGACAGACACAAAAAAGGCACCGCGAGAATCGCCGGCGCCTCTCCCGCACCTCTTTCTGGAGGCTTGGCCTCTGTGGGCCACATCACCGCCAGCTTTTCCATCTTACGCTCGTATGCGAACCATTCCCGTGCATAATCCATTCTAACAAAGACTGTGTCTGCGCGCATCCGAACTCGAGCCACGTTGTCGTGCAACAACCAATAACTGAAATCGAACAATGCTCGTGCGCTGTGCTCGCCGGCGGACGGTCGAGCAGGTTGGGAACAGACAAGGCGCTTCTCAGACTGGACGCGGACGGTCCATCGCTCATCGAATCAGTTCTAAGCCTGGCCCACCAGCTCACAGACGATGTCATGGTCGTCGGCCGCGAGGTACTCGATGGGACATCGACCCACGTCCGTTTCCTGCCAGATCCGGCAATCGACCAGGGCCCTCTGGCCGGCATTGCCACAGCCCTCGCAGCATCACAGTATGACCGCTGCCTCGTTCTCCCCTGCGACGCACCATTTCTCTCACTACACGTTCTGCACTGGATGATTTCCTTACCTCAGACCACCGATGCGCTTGTGCCCAGCACCAGCGCGAGAAGCCGCCAGGGAGGCAGGCAATCGCTTCAGACTCTCCATGCCATTTACCGGCGCACCTGTCTTGCCCCTATTCGGGCAGCGCTCGAACATGGGAACCGCCATACGACAGCGTGGTTCGAAAGCGCCACAATTCAGGTTCTCCCTGAAGACACCATTCGACAAATCGACCCCCAATTGATGACATTCTTCACCATCAATACCCCTGAAGATCTCGAGTACGCGAGGCAGCACCTTCGAAGTCCCGATGGTGGCAGGGGACCAGGCCAGACGGTATGATCTACCGGGCCGGAACGATGGTTGTTCTGGCGACGCGTCCGACCATTCAACGATCGATGAGATCATGACAGACAAGCAGAAGACCAAGCCAACGCGAAAGTCGCAGACTCGACGACCTAACAGGGCTCAGATGCGAGCCGCGGAAATACGGGCCGCGGAAACTCGCGCAGAAGTTCAAAAGGCTATCGAGACCGGAACGTACGAAGACACCTCTGTTCAAACGACCGCTCGTTCGCGCGCAAGGCACCGGAAATCACAGCAGCCTTCAACTCGTGCCCGACATCTCAGCAGAGAAGAAGAGTACCGCGACATACGCTCCGATTTCCGCCGGTTGCTCATCACCGCCAGCACCTTGCTGGCAGTGATGCTGGTCATCCTGGTTGTCGTATAGGCCTACCGGGTCCCGGCGGCCCGCCCGCTGGCGACGCATGCCTGAAGCCCGTCAAAGTCCTGTGGAAATCGCGGGTGAACATGCACAGGTTGAAAGTCCTGGCGTTCATTGCAAAAAACGCCCGGAGGTGATCCCCTCCGGGCGTCTCGTATGATCCTGCGGCAACCGGTCTGGCTGGCCTAAATCTCGTCAGGGTCTTCTTCATCCTGCTCGGCTCCAGCGTCTCCATCTGGACCGGCGGCCTCATCAGTGTCGCCCGCATCGTCATCCTCTCCCTCCGAAGAGGACTTCACCGGAGCGTCGTCCTCGCCGTCGTCGAAGTCATCGACGTAGAAGTCGGACTCGTCTCGCTGGCGGAGAAGGTCTCGTTCCCGGAGGTATGCCCGCGTTTCTTGGATTTGCCGCGGAAAGGATACGCGTCCGGCCTGAGAGGGATCTCGGAAGACCTCCCGAACGATAATTCTCAACGACGCGCTCGTCAGACCAAGGGCATACGCTTCGTATACATTGCCGCCGGCCATCAGTTCGATCACTCGCTCCGCCGTGCGATGCTCGACGTCACCAACGCGGTCTCCCCCGGGGGTCGAGACCACGAGCCTGCCGTTGTCGATCGAGAGTATCAACTGCTGGCCGGCATAAATGCCTGCGAGCACAGAGGTCGGCACGGGATTGGTGATCTCCGTAACCCACGTCTTTCCCACTTCCTCGAGGAACACTGATGTGCGCGGGAACGTCGTCTGATTCTCCGTCAGTTGTTCCTCGCTCTTCTGTCCCCGGAGCAACTCGAGGCGGCGAAGATTGCGGCGGGCGATCAGATTCGCAGGATCGCTCTTCAATGCGTTCGAATACGCGTCATACGATGCGTTGTAGTCGTGCATCTCCATCAGAGCTCGACCGAGCCTGTTGTGAGCCTCGGTATCCTTTGCATCTCGCTGAATCAGTTCGCGGTTGATGTCTATCGCGTCCTGCCAGCGACCTTCGAGTGAGGCTTTTCGGGCCTCCTCGGTCACCTGCCGACGCGTGCGCTGCCTGGTGTCTGCACTCACGTTGATTCCCTCTCGGTCCAGCCGCCTATCGCGGGTGTCCTGCAACCTTACCAATGACGTACCATGGAGATGTTTCGGTGATCTGTATATCTGCGATCTTTCCGAGCAGCGGGCGCGAATCCTCCACATGAACCAGCGTGTTGCCCCGAGTCCTTCCGCCCCATCGCCCCTTGTTGAATGAATCGAAGAGGACTTCGACGGTCGATCCCAGTCTCGCGCGATTGAGTCTCTCGGAGATCGTGTGCTGTTGATCTTCCACAGCGCGGTGTCGCTCGTGCTTGACGTGCGCGGGAATGTCATCCTCCCACCGTGCGGAAAGGGTGCCCGGCCGCGGTGAGTACATCGCCACATGCACCTTGTCCAGCGCCGATTCGGCAAGGACTTGCAAGGTGTCCGCAAACTGCTCGTCTGTTTCTCCGGGGAAGCCGACGATGATATCGGTGGCGACGGTGACGCCAGGCATCAGCTCACGGGCGCGTGATATGCGGTCCATCCAGAGGTCGACAGTGTATGTCCGCCGCATGCGTTTCAGCACATCGTTGTTGCCGGCCTGAACGGGAAGATTGAGGTGCTCGCAAGCGCTTGGCAAATCTGCCATTGCCTGCAGGATGTCGTCACCCATGTACTTGGGATGAGATGTGAGAAATCGCAGCCGATCGAGGCCGCTTACGCTATCGACTGCTTTCAGCAGGTCTGAGAGCTGCTGACCTCCGCCGAGATCGTGTCCCCACGCGTTCACCGTCTGACCGAGGAGAGTGATATCGCGCACCCCACGTGCGACCAGCCCCTGGACCTCGGCGACGATTTCATCCATGGGCCGCGACCGCTCCTTGCCGCGGCGGTATGGAACAATGCAATAGGAGCAGACAAAGTTGCACCCGTAAATAATTGGAACGTATGCGCTGACCCGGGCGTCCGTCGAGGCGTCAACATAGTAGTGAGGCAAAGCCTCGAGGTCATCCTCTAATTCGGCGAGTTCGGGGACGAATGCCTTGAACGTTTCGAAATCAGATGGATCGAAAAAGAGATCGACATGGGGAAAGCGCTGAGCCAGCGCCTCCTGCTGGTTTGTGACCATGCACCCGGTCAGGACGAGCGACATTTCCGGCCGATTTCGCTTCTCTCGCATCAGCGCGTTGAGCCGGCCGGAAACCTTGTCTTCCGCGGCCTGGCGGACAACGCAAGAGTTCAGAATCACGATGTCGGCGGTCGATTCGTTTTCGGTCGCCCGATATCCTGCCTCCATCAACATCGCCGCAACCCGCGCACTATCCGCCTC
>JBFWRO010000138.1:0-7032 GCA_050248865.1 Thermomicrobiales bacterium
TCGCGAACATGGCCAGGCTGGGCAGAATGAAGAAGTAGCCCCATCCCCATGAGCGGATCTTGCGCGGGATGAATGGTTTCTTCGCCTCGATCAGCTGACTATCCAGTCCGCTGGGTAGAGGCTGACTAGCTGACATCGCCGCAGCCGTCCTCGTAACGCGTGTTCCTGGTCATGAAGTCAGCGAGAGGTGTCAGCGCAACGCATGCGCGGCCATCAGTGCCGGCCCATCGCTTGGGTGCAACGCATGCGCTGCGAAACATACCCGCCAATCGTGGTCGATTCACGATGCGCCGTCTCCCACGAGAGAGGGCAGGGCGTGCGTTGCTGAAACGGTCGGCCCGCTTTGCTGCTGCAACGCACGCATTGCCATGACTACTCGGCAACCTGGCCACAGCCAGGCTCTAGCCTTGCTCGTCCGCGATTGCCTCCTGGATCAGCTGGTTCGACTCGGCCGCAAAGTCATCGAGCGCCTGCTGCGGAGTCTTCTGGCCGCTGAATGCCGCCTCCAGCATGCGCGGCGCCAGCGAAAACGTGATGGGCGCCGCGCTCGCCCGGCGGCCAAAGGAGACCATCATGTCGGTGAAGGTCAAGCCCACCTTCTGGTTTTCATCGGTGACGTCCCCCCACAGCGATGTTCGCGCTGGCGGCATCCCAAACTGATCGAGCGACAACGCGACAGCTTCTGTCCGCGTCAGGAATTGGGTCCATTTCTGGGCCGCTGCCGTGCGCTCGTCGTCACCAGAATCGAAAACGTAGTGTCCGTGAATATTGGTCATGACTGCCGGCTCGGCGCCCTCCACATTGGGCGGCGGAGCCCAGAACCATTCGAAGTCGTCCACGCCGTCGAGCGCAGCAGGTTTGACGCCCGCGCCCTGCGAGGGGTACGTCGCCGCCCTGCGCTCCAGGAAGAGTTGATCCGCCTCCGTTGCCTTGCGCACCGCCGACCCCGGAATCGCGACGCCATGCTCCTTTTCGAGCGCGACGACCCATTCCAGCCCGGCCACGCCCTCAGGACTGTTCAGAATGACTTCCGTCTCGTCCTCATTGAACAGGCGCGCGCCGAACCAGAACAGGAACTGGGTGACGTGGTAGTGGATATCGGTCATCAGCACCACACCATACTGGTCGCCCGATTCGAGGGTCGTGCGCTTGAAGGCCTCCAGCGCATTCTCCATGGGCCACCGGCGATTCTCGCCAGTCGGCAAAAGCTCGCCAGCGCCATTGGCGTCCCAGAGCGTCTTGTTGATCTGAATGCCGCCGCCGAAGGAGAGTCGCCAGGGCCAGAGGTAACTGCTGCCGTTGAACGTGCCTTCCTCCAGCACCGCCGGGTGAAGGTCGGCGATGTCCTCTTCGGTCAGATACGCATCGATCGGGGAAAGGGCTCCCAGGGGTACATACTTGGCCAGCTCCGAGATCGGTCCCTGCACCACGTCCGGCGGAATCCCTGCGATCAGCGACGAGTCGATCTTGGCGAACCAGCTCTCATCGTGCGGCAGATATTCGAGATTGACCGTGATATCCGGCTCGACCTTCTTGAACTCCTCGACACTCCAGTCGAAGTATTCGATGACGTTGTCAGTCGTGTCAGGTGGAACGCGCTGCAGGGTGTCCCTGTCGAGCAGGAGACTGCTGTAGACCATGTGGGAGATTTCCGGACCGCCCTGCGCCGAAATCACCGCCGGGGCAGCGAACTTCGCCGCTATCGGTGCAACTGCCGCTGTTTTCAGCACGTTTCGTCGCGAAACAGACCTGTCCAGTTTCAGTTCCTTCACGTCCTCCTCCTTTCATGCGAAATGATCGGTGAATGGACGATATGAAAGGAAGTTCGCCCTCGCCGCATCATTTCTCACAGACAACGGCACTCTACCATATCGAATCTGGCACGGAACGAGAACGGGTTCCTCGTGGCGAGCACTTGCAGCCGTCAGCCACCGCAGGCGCCTGCCGCTCCCAACCCGCTGGGCGATTGCCGTTACGCGATCTCCGTCGGATCGATCCCATCCGGCACACCCAGGTCCTCGCATGTTTTCGCGTACGGGAGGCGAGCATCCTGCCCGACAAAGCTCGTCCACTGCGAGAGCGAGAGATTCTCCGAAACACTTTCACAGACCGCATTACTGAGGCTCTCGATATCGGGATCGATCGTGCGAATCCCGCCCTGCGTCGTGGGCACGGCGATCATCGATCCGTCTGGAGCGTAGGCCAGCGCTCGAATCCATTCCGGCACCTGAATCGTTACCGGTGTTGCCTCCCAGCTCTCTGGATTCCAGAGCAGCACCGTCTGGTCCTTGCCGCCGCTGGCAAGCTGAGACCCGTTCGGGCTAAACGCCAGCGAGCGAACCTCTCCCTGTTTGACCGGAAGCGACGTGACGAACTCGCCGGACCTCGCGTTCCAGATCTGCAGCGTGATATCCAGTTCGCCAGGCGCGCCTCCGGCCGCGAGGAGGTTGTCCGGTCCAAATGCCAGCGCCCGGACTTCGGCTCCTTGCTCGACGGTATGGAGCAGCGCTGCCGTGCGTCCTCCCTCGCCTAATTCCCAGATTCTGATCTGCCCGGAGCGATCCGCGGCTGCCAGCAGCGTGCCATCTGCAGTGAGAACGAGGGCGTTGATCGCCGCCATGGGATCGCCGGGTAGCGAGTCGCCACGCGGCGGGCCACCATCAGTGCTCCATAGCCGCACCGCCCCGGAGGCATCAGCCGTGATCACCAGCGAATCGTCGGGTGCGAATACGGCATACACCGCACCCGAGCGGAATGGAATGGCGTTCAGGGGAGTGGTCGACCAGCTGCCGTCATCCTGAAGCGTCGAGATGCGGGCTACGCCATCTTCCGCACCGGTCAGAATGCGACGGCCGGCCTGGTCCCAGTCGATCGAGCTCAGCTTGAACGCCAACCCATCATCCCGCATCGGAATGACCGTCTCTGTAACCGCTGACTGACTGAAGTCCCACAGCCGAACGCGGCCATCCTCTCCAGCAGAAGCAAGCAGGGCCGGCCCTTCCTGCTGGAGAAATGCCAGAGCCCGAACGTAGTCGTTGTGGCCGGACAACGCCGCTGGAGGATCGCTGCGCGGTCCGAGATTCCAGAGCCGGATTTGGCCGCCTCCAGTGGTCGAAGCCAGCAGCGATCCCGATGGATCGAACGCCAGAGACCTGATCCAGTCGGTCGCGTTACCAAGAACACCGATGACCGGGTCCGGCTGATCGAGCCGCCAGACCCCCACTGTCGCATCGTGATCGCCCGCGGCCAGCATGTGCAGCGTTGGACTATAGGCAAGGCTCTGAACGACGTCACGATGACCGGCGAGCAGTCGCGGTTCAGCATCGGCAATCCCTGCGTCATCGAACTCAGCGATGCGCACCGATCGGTCTTCCCCGGCAATGGCAAGTTCCAGCCGGACCCCCTCCCGGGCGACAAACTCGAGCGCGAAAATCGAACCGGCAAAGGGTCCCAGGCTGGTTGGTTCCGCTTCGGGCTCGGTCAGGCTCCACACCAGAACGTCGCCCTCGGCGCAATCACTCGAGTTTTCGACGAACGAGGCGCATCCTCCCGCCGCCAGCCACTGACCATCCGGGCTGATCGCCAGACTGTCGAGGCGCTCCATCCCTGCTTCCAGATCTCGCGGTTCGCCAGCGGAACCGGTGACGATTTCCCATACCCGCACCACCGCCGCCCGCGATCCACAGGCCGGGGCGCTCGCAGCAAGATCGAGAGTCTGATCGGCGCTGCTTCGGCAGCTCGCCGCAGCCAGGAGCATGACACCATCCACGCTCGGGCCGGCATCGATGCCCCGGATAGCGCCTCCCGGTCCTTCGAGTCGTTCCACCAGTTCACCGGATTCCGCGTTCCACACCTTGGCGAATCCATCACCGCCCGACGTGAACACCATCGACCCATCTGGGGCAAACGACACGCCTGTCGCGCCGGAATGGTGGCTTCGCTCAGTCTCCGGGTCGGCGAGGCGATGCGACTCGGTCCAGCTGGTTCCCTCGCCATGCCAGAGATAGACCATCGAGTCGCTGTTGGCTCCACCTGCAGTAGCCAGGATCGCGCCATCCAGGGGATCGAAAGCGAGCGAGGATATCCAGGCGTGTGGGGTTTCGATCGTGCGCGAGAACGAAGGCGAGCCGATCGTCGCCTGCAACGCGGTCCCAGTGTCGCCGAGCACCGCGTTATCTTCATCGAAAAGATAGGCTTGTCGTGCCAGGAGGGCGCCAAGATCGTCCTGGCTTTGCGAGTGCGCGAGCATCGCCTGCGAAGCGATCGTCTGCGAAAGGCTGATCTGCTGCTGCCGCTCGGCTTCGGCGCGTTGATCATCCGCTTCCTGCTGCAATCTGAATGCGAACAGGGCGAGCAGGAGCATTGCGCCGGCCGCGATCGCCGAGCCCAGTGCGATCAGGCGGGAGCGACGGCGGCTCTGCTCGCGTTCATCGTAATCTCGCTGCAGCTCTTCGCTGGCCCGTACGAAGTCCCGTTCCTCCCGTGAAAGAAGCTCGGGGTGATCCCGCGCCAGCGCGGAGGCCTCCACCAGTGGCTCGCCAGTCAACAGATAGCCTGTTTGCTGCTCCTCCCGCAACCATTGCCGCGTCTGTTGCTGCACCGCATAGAGCGGATCGGGATTGTCCGCGAACCAGTGGGCATTGTTGCTGATGATGGGGGCGATGAGGCGATCGTGCGTCAGCTCGTACCACGGGAAATTGAATCGGTCTTCCCTTCGTATCAGATGCCGGTCGACAAGACGATCCAGCACCGCCCCCGGTATCCCGGCGGCCTCTGCCTCATCCAGGGGCACGGTGTTGCGGCTCACACGGCCGGAAATCAAATCGTTCTCGATCCAGTGACGGATCAATCCCTCGGGCACGGCCGGATCGGCATCCGCGGCCTCGGACACCACGCCTGCGTAGAACGCTTCCAGCGCTCTATCTACCGATCCGTGCTGCAACCGGAGCTCTTCTGTAATCTCTGTCGTGCCAGGCGGCAAAGCATTCCAGAGGGTCTGGCAAACGACCTGAAGGTGCACTGGCTCCACATACCGACCGAGAAACGATTCCGGCGCAGCATCATTCGTCGCACCGGCGGACGACTCCCGTCGCAGTTCATCGACCAGCGACTCCGCGACGCCGGCGGCGAAGGTGACCTCATCCGGAAGAGGCCCGGTCACTGCCTTGAGCGCGTTGTCCCGGTCGAGCCGTTCGAGATGAAGCCGGTAGCGGAGGTTGTCTGCGGCTCGCATCCCCCCGAGTTGTTCGAGTCTGGCCAGATATTCCTCCCGCATCGCCAGCAGAATACGGGTCATCGGGTCCGTGTCGACGAGCGTCAGCAACTCGTCCAGAAACGAACGGCGATCCTCCCAGAATTGGGGATGGAGGGTGAAGAGCTCCTCGAACTGATCGACGATCAGGACCCGCGGCAACGGCTGCCCAAAACGGTCGGTGACCAGTTCCCGTTCCTTCACCGCTGCCACCAGCGAACCGGGACTGCCCGGCGGCAGGCCTTCGCCATTCGAACCGAGGGCGTGAAGCGCGTACGAAAGAAACCGATTCACGATGCCGCCGTTGCCGTTCCCCTGTGCCGCACCCTGGCGGAAGAGCACAACCGGCAACACCTCGCAACGGCGAATGTTGTCGTCGATTCCGGTCAGGCGAGGAATCAGACCAGCATTGACCAGCGACGTCTTCCCGGCGCCCGAGCTGGCCACGAGCAGCGTGATCGGGTGGGAGAGCACCAACGAAGTCAGTTCACCCGTTTCCCGCTCGCGACCGAAAAAGCGCTTGCGGTCGCCAGTATCGAATGGCGCCGGACCAACATACGGTGCCTCAGAGGGTTGCATGGCCCGACTCTTTCCATCGTTTCAGCAACTCGATGGCGAAGTCCTGCGCCGATCCCCAGAAAATCTTGATGCGGCTCTGCCGGTGCGACCGCTCCAGAAAAGTCAGAAGCTGTTGCTGGATCTGGTGCTCTTCCGGAGAGGCATCCGGTTTGAGCACCGGCAGCTGCACAGCCACATGCGACCCCTGCGTACTTCGTTCCAATGACCCCAGGAGCTGTCGAAAGAGCACCCGGAAGTTCCAGTCAGCCAGTCGGTATCCAATGAACAGCAACATCTTGTCGCTGAGCGCCTCTTCCACGGCCCGGTGAATGAGCATTGGGTTGGACGCCATGTTCACCAGAAAATCGACATAATCATCCTCGGTCAGCACGAGCGAGGCATCGACGCCGATGACCCCGTGCAAGTGATAAACCAGCGGATTGGCCGGATCGATTTTCAGCTCGAGATCGCGCGGAAGGGCGCCATCGAGATCCAGAATGCGCTTGTTCCACGGGCAAAAACGCACCTGTGGAGTGCGTGAGCGGCCCAGCGCCGTCGTCAACAGATTGTCATAGTTGGTAGTGATGTACACCGGCAATGGCAGCGCGGCGAGGACGTTGTGCAGCTGATTGGGGTCGGCCGAGTCGCTGGTCCCACTGACCCCCAGCTGTTCGCGCAGCTTGATTCTGCCGCCTGCTCCATCGGGCACAGACTCGTCAGCGGCCAGTTTTTCGAAGAGACGCCGCAGTTGTTCCTTCGGCCAGATGAAGTCGTCCTTCATGATCGCGCAGAACTGGGCGACCCGCGCCAGATCGAGCCGGTTGGGGTCTTCGTCCTCACCGATCGGGTAGTGCCACTCCCTGGCGAAATGCGTGGCCAGGGCTCCGCCCAGCGGCAGCACGCCATAGCTCGCTCCTGCCCCCACAAAGGGGGTGCAGCGGCCTTCCTCGATGCGGCCGAGGAGGATATCCCAATCGATCGTGTCGGCTTGCATGGAGACGGCTCCCTGCCCGAGCATGCCACAGCGGGGCAGGTTCTAGGCTATCACGTGGTGGAAGCCAGCGGCCTATGAGGAACACTAGGAACGCTGAATGTCCAGTTTCTCATCCGGCTGCGACTACTGAGAAGAAGCAAAAAGAGCTCGTGAACCGTGTTCAAGCTCTCTCGCCGGCTGGAACGAAGGCCTTCAAACTCAGAAGGGCATTGATAGCCGCCAGAGCCCC
>JBFWRO010000139.1:0-7005 GCA_050248865.1 Thermomicrobiales bacterium
CGTCCTCTCGACGCACTTCGAGTCGAAGGCGGCGAATCCCTCGGTGATCAACCGGTCGGGAATCGCCAACGACGAGCTCGACGCACTTTTTGCTGAAGGACGCCAGACCGTCGATCCAGAAGCCCGCGCAGCGGTCTACCAGCAGATTTGCTCGATCATGAACCAGGAGCTCTACTGGGTTCCGATGTGGGTGACCACGCGGTTCGGTGGTGTCTCCGTTGGGATCGAGAACTTCGTCTGGACTCCGGCGCCGGGTGGCGGTCGCTACTACGACGCCGCTGAGACCTGGAGTCTCGCGGCCTGATCTTTCGCGTCATTCGGGCCGGTGGTTGTCACCGGCCCGATGACACCACCGCGAACAAGGCAATACCTCGATGAACCTCCCTGTGAAGAAAGCTTCCTAAGCTCGATATGGGTCCGTATATTCTCCGCCGCGTGCTCATTGCCATTCCGCTGTTAGTTGCCATTTCATTTTTTGTCTTCGCGCTATTGCAGTTCACTCCAGGCGATCCGGTTGACTCCTATCTGCCGCCCGATGTGATGGTCTCGCCCGAGCAACGCGAGGAAGTCCGTCGCCAGATGGGACTCGATCGCCCCTTCTTCGTCCGATACGGATACTGGCTGAAAGAGACAGTCCAGGGAAACCTCGGGTTCCGCCTGATCGCCAAGGAGCCGGTGGCCGATGCGATCCGAACCCGCATCCCTGCCACCCTCCTTCTCATGGGCACATCGATGACGATCGGCATTTCCCTGGGCGTGCTCTTTGGCGTTATCTCGGCGGTCAAGCAGTATTCGATTCTCGATGGGATCCTGACCATACTGGCATTCCTGGGCCTTTCCCTGCCGGTCTATCTCGCGGGGTTGCTCGGCCTCTACTTCTTTTCCCTCAAATTCGATTTCTTTCCGGCCGGCGGTTACTCGTCGCCTGGACAGCCTTTCTCCTGGACGGACCGCGTTCATCACCTGATTCTCCCGGCTTCGATTATCGCAATCAATTATGTCGCCTCGACGATGCGCTATACGCGTTCGGCGATGCTCGAAGTTCTCGGACAGGATTACGTGCGCACCGCCCGCTCGAAGGGACTTCGCGAAGTGTCTGTCGTAGGTCGACACGCCTTCCGCAATGCCTTGATTCCGATTGTCACCATCGTTGGCACGTATGTGCCCTTTCTGCTCGGTGGGGCCGTCTTCATCGAATCGATTTTCGGATGGCCCGGTCTTGGGAGACTTTTCCTTGAAGGAGTGGGACAACGCGACTATCCGCTGATCATGGGGTTGACCCTGATCCTGGCCATCATGATTCTGCTCGCCAACCTGCTCGTCGACATCATCTACGCATTCGTCGACCCCCGGATTCGATATGACTGATCGGGCCGCGGCCTTGCCGCCAATTGGGTCGGACATCGAAGACGTTTTCGGCGATCATTCGGTCATCGATAGTCCTGTCAGGCAAGTTGTGCGCCGCTTTTTACGGCATCGACTGGCCATGACCGGTCTGATCGTCTTCAGCGGGATTGTCTTCCTCTGTGTCTTCGCGCCGATGGTTGGGCGTTACGATCCCGATACGGTTGACCTGGTGGCGCGGAATCAGGGACCCTCGCGCGATCACCTTTTCGGCACCGACCGCACCGGCCGCGATACCTTCACCCGGGTTCTCTATGCGGGACGCGTTTCTCTCGCGGTTGGCGTCGTCGCTGTGGCGATCTCAGTCTCGATTGGATTGGTCCTTGGATCGATAGCCGGATACTTCGGCAGGAGTATCGACAATATCATCATGCGCTTGACCGATGTCATGATGACGTTTCCGGCGGTGGTGCTGATCCTCACGGTATCGGCAATCGCAGGGCCCGGAGTGCGAAATACCATGCTCGTTCTCGGATTGCTGAATTGGCCCATCCCCTGCCGGCTGGTCCGTGCCCGCTTTCTGCAGGTGCGGGAAATGGAATATGTGACAGCGGCGCGCTCTATCGGCGTGCCGTCTCGCCGGATCATCGGACGTCATGCCTTGCCAAACGTGATCGATGTGATGATCGTCTACGTCACCCTGGGCATCGCCAATGCGATTCTCCTCGAGGCGGGCATGAGCTTTCTTGGAGTTGGTGTCCAGCCGCCGACGCCGAGCTGGGGAAACATGCTCAATGTCGCCAGAAACATCTCGGTTCTGGAGGGACAGCCTTGGCAGTGGATGCCAGCCGGCGCGGCGATCGTGCTGACGGTGCTCGCCGTCAATCTGATCGGCGACGGACTCCGCGACGCGCTCGATCCCCGAACCCGCGCGTAGCCCCTATTCCGGACGATTCGACTTCCGCAAAACCGCTGGCGGCGGTCCCGTTTTCAGTACCGCGACGCTCCGCTGCGGTGCCGTGATCGCTCGGCGATCATGAGGTAACTCTCTTCGATCAGGTTGGCAACGCTTTCCCAATTCGCGGATGCGTCGAGCCTGATCCCGATCCACCCCTTGTGTCCAACGTATGGTGGGGAAAAGAAGTGCTCGGGATCGGACCCGATCAGCGCGTCTCTCAGCTCGTCATCTGACTTGCACCAGACGGATGTTGCACCGTCTATAGAGCTGAGCATCGCGAAGATTCTCTGGCCCACGCGGAACGTCGGCTCACCCCACGCCTGCTTCTCGGTCGTCTCAGGCAGCGCCAGACAGATCCGTCTGACGCGGGAGGCAGCGTTTTCAGCCATCGGTTTTCGCTGAGACGCGCGAGACAATCGGTCTGGCTGCTTCCAGTTCGTCACGATTGATCGTGTGACCCATCCCGGGATAGATGCGCAAATCGACGTCCGCCCCGAGGCGCTGCAGGACCTCTCCGGTCTCGAGCACGCGCGCCTCAGGGATGTGCGCATCGACATTGCTGCAACCGATAAAGACCGGAGTGCCGTTCAATGAACCCTGGTAGTCACGGGGTGTTCCTTCCGGGCCGATCAGTCCTCCCGAGAAGACCAGAAGCCCCCCATATCGCCGCGCATGTCTGGCGATGAATTCGCTGGCCAAACAGGCTCCTTGCGAGAAACCACCCACGATGATGTGCTCTGCGGAAATACCGGCTGTCTCGACATGGGTAACGAGCGTCTCTACCTTGGCCAGTGCCGATGAGAGAAATGGCTCGTTCTGCTGCATCGGCATCAGGAAGCTCAGTGGATACCACGTGTTTCCAGCAGCCTGGGGCGCCAGGCAGGCAAGCGCCTCCGCACCGATCTCGCCCGCCAATGGCAGGATGTCATGGGCGCTGGCGCCCCTGCCATGAATCAGGATCAGTGCGCCGGGAGCGTTTTCCAGCGCCGCCCCACTGGCGAGCACGGGCTGGTCGGCATGCGGATCACGCGAATTCAGACTGGATGTTTGCACCATTCACTCCTGCTCTTCGATCGAACTTTCGATCGAGTGTACAGGAGAGACAGACGAGCAACCGCGCGAGCAGCGACCTGCTCGCGCGATTGCTGCGGCATGGCAGGCGGATGAACTACCTGACGGTGTTCTGCAACGTGCCCAGCTTTTCGATCTCGGCGACGACGACATCCCCCGATTTCAAGTAGGTTTCCGTCGTTGCCCCGACGCCTCCGGGAGTTCCCATGCAGAGAAGGTCACCGGGCCGCAATGTGACGAAACGGGAGAGGAACGCGATCGATTCCGGAATGGAAAAGATCATTTCCCCGGCATCTGAGTGCTGACGCAATTCCCCGTTGACCTTCAGCGCCATTTCGAGCTTCCCGGGATCGCCGGTCTCATCTCCGGTCACCAGGTATGGTCCAATGGCGGCGAATGTGTCGCACCACTTGCCGAGCAGCCAGTCGAAAAAGTCGTCTCCGGCGCGCTGCGATCGACCCTCAGCGAGTTTGAGCGACCGCGCGGAAACATCGTTGAAAACGGTGTAGCCGACGATATGGTCGTTCGCCTCCGATTCCGCGATATGCTTTCCGCCTTTGCCAATCACCGCGGCAATCTCGATTTCGTAATCGAGCGTATCCGAGTCGGCCGGTATCTCGATGTCATCGTTTGGTCCAATGATTGCCGTGGTCGGCTTGATGAACGGCCGTGGATTGATCTTCGCTTTATCAACCGGCGCCGCGCCGCCTTCGGTGATGTGAGACTGGTAGTTCCCCGCAAGCAGAAAGATTGTGGGAGGTGTTTGCACAGCCGCGCCAAGAACAACCGACGATTCCGGCACCGACGCAATGGAACCATCAGCGCCGCCACGCTCCACCTGGCGGGAAATCTCGATGGCGTTATCGCCCTGCTGAATGATTTCGACCAGGTTGTCGGGCAGAGATGCGCCGATCGACGCGGCTCCATCCGCAAGATCGACGACGGACCCGTTGATCGAAAGGCCGGCGCGAAACGGTTTGCAATCCACGGAGTAACTAACGAACTTCACTCGATATCCTCTCCCACTCCTCGCTGGCAGATCACCAGGCGACGGAGACGCGATTTCCGGTTTCTGCGGCCTCGTAGACCGCATCGACAACGCGCAATGCGTTGACAAGACATTCTCCATTGGCCAGAGGTTCACGCTGATCGTCGATCGCTGCCAGCAGATCAGCGATCAGCAAGGGGGCCATCGAGCCATATCCTGGCATTTTCGCCGAAGATGAGGAAATGATCTCCTCCTTGACCGGGTCCCGCCGGTCTCCGGGACCGATCCACTGGACTGAGCCGTCATTCCGGATGGTCAGCGACCCGTGCTCCCCGCGCAAAGCCAGGTACCCTTCGGAAAGAGTGCGGGGCAGGCAATAGGCATAATGAAGGGTCCCCAGCGTTCCCCCTTCGAACCGGAACGCCACAGAAATCGCATCTTCGACGCCGATGCCGGCATCCGAAACGGTGGCAGACAGCGCTTGAACCTCAACGATTCGCTCACCGGCCAACCACAGCAGCTGGTCGATATCGTGCACGCCCAGCCAGAGAAGAATGCCACCTCCCTGCAGCTCACGTGAAAAGAGATGATTGCGAGGGTCGCGCACCAATGGGCTGGATGTGTTGAAAATGGCTTCTGCTGTTAGCAAACGGCCGGTACGATTGCTGGCCATCATGTAACGAGCTGCCTGCCAGCCCCGCCCGTAGCGCCGCAGGAGACCGGTGGCAATCGAGACTCCAGTGTTGCGGGCTGATTCGAACGCACGCGCTGCCTCCCTGGCGTTCATTGCTCCCGGTTTGTCGACAAGCATGTGAACCCCGGCCGATGCCAGCGCCTCGATGGCGGCTGGCGCATCTCGATTCGGCAGCGTCACGAGCGCGATATCGGGTGAATATCGGGAAATGACCTCATCGAGGTCGGTCACAAACGGCAGGTTCGCGTAACGTCGATCGAGCGCCGGGCTCAGGTGTGGATCGAAAAACCGGGGCGCACGTGACTCCCGCAGACCCTCGTCAGGTTCATAGATCGCCACAATTTCCAGTTGATCCTCGAAGAGGGCGAGGCTGTCCACCCAGCCGGTGGTGTGATAGTGATCGAGGCCGGCGATCGCGACCCGGCGCCTGTTCTCCCCCACAACATCACCGATCCCAGTGAAAGACCGCGCCGACCATCGAGCGGTCTCCCTGCGCGAAACGACGCAGCACCGATTCCACCTCATCAGGGGCGAATCGGTGGGTGACGAGGCGGGTCAGGTCGATTTTCCCCCGACCGGCCTGTTCGAGCAGATATCGAAAGTTTCCCTCGCGTGTAAAGGTGTGCTGAGCGCCCGGCAGCGCCGTTTCCGGATCGTATCCGCAGCCCACCATATCGATCTTCTTGTAGTGGAGCTTGCTGGGAAAGCCATAGAGCATCTGATGCATTCTGATCGCCTGCTCCCCGGATGGCAGCTGCCGGTAGAGTCCCAGGAGGGCGATGCGCGAATACTCTCTCGCGATCGTGAATGCCTGCTCGAAGCCGCTCCATGCCCCACTTGTTTCGAGAATCAGATCGATGCCCCGCTCGCCGGCAAATGCCGCGAGCTGATCGCTGGCATCTGCCGCCGATCCGTCGACAATCGCGCCCAGTCCGAATCCCCTCGCAAGGGAGAGACGCTCTGGTGCGACATCGATGCCCACCACACGCGCCCCCATCATGTCGGCGACGAGCGCCGTAGATGCGCCAACCAGACCGAGACCGACGACAGCGACATTTTCTGCAGCCGCATATCGACCCAGGTGCAGGGCGCTCACCGCCCAACCGGCAAGATAGGAAAGGCTCGCTTCTTCGGCGCCGACTCCCTCCGGCAATCGATGCACGCGCGACGTCGAAGCAACGGTGTATTCCTGGTGCCCCACTCCGCCGACGGCAACCACATCACCCACGGCAAAACCGTTGACTCCGTCTCCAAGCGCGGTGATCACGCCAGAGCCCATATAGATGCATTCCTGCGGAGTGCCTTCCCACTGACCCGTGTAAGAGCCGGTCTGGAAGATGTACACGTTGCTGCCGGGACTGATAGCTGTATGCGTTATCCGGACCTGTACCTCTCCGGGGCCTGGAGTCTGCATCGGTTCGTCGACGCACCCGATTGATCCAGGTGCGACGACGTAGTAGTGCTTCATCGTGTGCGTCACTCGATCACCATGCCAGCGCGTAACCGTCGCGGCGTGGATCCGCTCCCGCCGCATAGCTTCCCGTATCCGGGTCGATCATAATTCCCTGCCCACCACCCACGAGGTGCGACCAGTCGCCGATATGTTCGAGGTCATGACCCCGCTGGGCGAGCCCATCGCGCACATCCGACGACACTCGTGTTTCGATCTGTAGCGTCCTGCCGCTTGTTGCCTTGATGCGCGGCGCCTCGATCGCCGCCTGGATCGAGTACTCATGATCGACCAGGTTGCTAATCATCTGTGGAGTCGTTTGCAGAATGCCGAACGAGCCAGGCGTGCCGATGACTCCGAAGAGCGCATCGTCGCGCAGAATCGCCGCGGGCGCCATGCACATCTCGATGTTGCGATTCGGTCCGATGGCATTCGGGCTCTCGGCATCGAAATCGAACCAGTATCCGAAGTTGTTCAGCATCAGACCCGTCTCTCCTGCC
>JBFWRO010000140.1:0-6982 GCA_050248865.1 Thermomicrobiales bacterium
AAGCGGATCATTCCGTGTCTCGACGTGACCGATGGCCGCGTTGTCAAAGGCATCGAGTTTGTGAATCTGCGCGACGCTGGGGACCCTGTAGAGCTGGCAGCGTTCTACAACGAAGAAGGCGCGGACGAGCTCGTTTTTCTCGACATTACGGCAAGTTCCGATAGCCGGCGGACGATGGTCGAGGTCGTGCAGCGGACCGCCGATCAGGTTTTCATTCCGCTCACTGTTGGGGGCGGCGTTCGTTCAACGGACGACATTCAGCAGTTGCTGCGAGCCGGGGCGGATAAGGTATCGCTGAACACGTCAGTGATTGCCGATCCGTCACTCATCTCGCGCGGGGCGGACATTTTCGGCACCCAGTGTATCGTCGTAGCGATCGACGCCCGCCGCGACGACGCTGCCGGGAAGTGGAGGGTCTTCACCCATGGCGGCCGCCGGCCCACAGCGCTCGATGCCGTTTCCTGGGCGGCCCGAGTCGCGGAGCTGGGTGCTGGAGAGCTGCTGGTAACGAGCATGGACCGGGATGGGACAAAGGACGGCTACGACATCGAGTTGCTGGAAGCGATTGCCTCGGCAACGTCGATTCCCGTGATCGCGTCGGGCGGCGCCGGGACATTGCAACACCTGGCGGAATCCCTCGCTCCAGGCCGGGCTGACGCTGCTTTAGCCGCATCGATCTTTCATTTCGGGGAGTTCCGGGTGCGCGACGCCAAGGCATTTCTGGCCAGCCAGGGCATACCGATGCGCCGTTGAGCGGCAGGATTCCGATGACCTCCAAGCTTGCCATTGACTTCGATCGTCATCCCCTCATCCCGGCGGTCATCGTCGATTTCACCACCGGCGATGTGCTCATGGTCGCGTTCATGAACGAGGAGGCATACCGGCTGACGCGCGAAACGGGGCGAACGCACTTCTGGAGCCGTAGCCGCAACGCGCTGTGGAAAAAAGGCGAAACGTCTGGCCACGAGCAAGTCGTGCACAGAATGTCGATCAATTGCGAGGACAACGCCTTGTTGATCGCCGTCGACCAGCTTGGTGCGGTGTGTCACACGGGGCATCCCACCTGCTTTTATCGCGATATCGAGGAGAATGAGGAACTGACGGTCACGACCGACCGCGTGTTCGATCCGGAGATCGTCTATGGTGGAAAACTTGACAGCACACGGCTCTGGTACGGAGCTCTGGCCTGGTTGAAGGATCAGCCACTCGAGGATCAGTCCTCAACTTCTCGCATGCTGCGAACGCCGGATGCCCCGATTGCGACCAGAGTCGTCGACGAGCTCAGGGAGCTGGCAGGCGTGCTCGATGGGTCGCACGTCCACCGTGGTATCACCGATGATGTCATGACCGAGGGTTCGCAGTCGCTCTACTGGCTGGCGCTGGCAGGAATTCAGCAGGGGTATTCGTGGGAGGACATTCGTCCAGACCGGGCACTGGATTCCGCTGAGCCCGGCGTTGCCCCGGCTACTGCGTCGACACTCCTGCTCGCAGCTGCCCGCAACTGGGAAATGGCAAATTGGAGGACAAGTCCGGATTCGATTCACGAAACCATCTCCCTTGTCGCCCAGGCCGCGAGATCGAGCGGCATCGAGCCGCAAGCGTTGATCGAACACGACCTCGAAGAGATGCAATCGCGCGAGTATCTCCGGCCGTGGTTCGAGCGCCCTTAAGGCTCAATGCGTTTTGAGCCCACCCTGTCGAGGGCCAGCGATTGTAGCAATCACTGTGGCCAGCACAAATCCGGCTCCGCCCGTCAGCAATAGCTGAATGAGCTGATTGTCATTGGTCCGCGACGGAGAACTCGCAGGGTTGATGATCCTCACCGTCGCCGGCTGGCCATCCTCAGCGATCAAATACTCATTGATGAGCGTGGCAAGCTGTTGTTCGACCGCAGCCGCGATGGTCTCGACGTTTTCCGACGAATCATCCGTAACCGAAATCGTGACAATTCGGCTGTAGCGGCTGCCATCCAGCGCCTGCTGAATCTGATCCACGGAAAGATTCCCTGGTGGGATCGCCTCGCTTACGCCCTCGGCGAAGACGCGTGAGCGAATCAGCGTCGGCAGGTCATCGAGCATCATCAACTCGGGTCTCTCTGCGTTACCGGGTATTTCGGTGTCCCCGGGGAGCAATACCGTAGCCTGCACAGAGGCATGATATGGCTCAAAGCGGCCGAGGAAAAGCACGGCGACCACGGCCAGCGCAGGTGTCAGAATCAACAGCCACCACCGGTCCCGCATGGCTCGAAACGCGCGATCGCCGTTGATGAGCCCGGCTAATGACGCTTCGCCGCCGCCAGCGGGGCGACTATCGTCCATGGTGGGAACTCCTGAGCCTTGGAACGCTTCTCAGAAGGATCTTGACATCGAGCCAGAGCGACCAGTTCTCAGCGTAGAACAAATCGAGGCGCACCATTTCGTCGAACGAGAGATCGGTTCTTCCTTGCACGGCCCAAAGCCCGGTCACTCCCGGCGTAACCCGCAGACGCTGGTGATGCCATTGCTCGTACCGGTCCAGGTCCCGCCGTGTAGCCGCCAGCGGACCGACAAGGCTCATTTCACCGCGCAGCACGTTGGTCAACACGGGAGCCCCGCTGATGATCCTGTTCAGCCAGGGGTGGCTCGAGAGTTCTTTTCCTTGCAGGCGATCGAAGAGCTCGCCGTTCCGCCCAACCAATTCGATCTTTTGCCGATACGGGACACCCTGTTTCCGGCAAATAGCCCAGGCAACTGCCATCGGCAACGCCACCATCACGAGGAGAAGTCCCGACACCACCACGTCGAATCCCCGTTTTAGCGAGGCGTTCCAACCGGTAATCGCCGCCTGCCGAACGCCGAGCAGCGGCACGCCGGCCAGTTCCGAGAGCTCTGCGCGCTCGAACGATAGCTGCAGGAGATCCGGAACCACGAAGAAGCGCACTCCGGCGGAGTGACAGAGTGAACTGATCGAGGCAACGTCATCGTGGTTGTCGCTTTCGATGGCGATGACGACCTGATCGATGCGGTGCCGCTCCAGGAGCGCTGGCACATCTTCAAAGTTTCCGAGCCTGGGGGGAGTGGCCATACCCTGCCTGCCGCGGATGAGCATCTGAAACTGCGCGCCTGGCTGGCTGGCGAATCCGGCAATCCGCAGCCCAGCATCCGGGGCAGTCACCACGGCCTGCACAATCCTGCGACCCGCCTCGCCCGAGCCGACAATGAGCAGTCGCTCGACGCCGATCGATCTCGCCCAGAGCGCATTTCGCACCGTACGGCGCACCACGCGCAGAAACATGAGATAGATGATCGCCAGCGCCCAGGCATAGACGAACACCAGTCGCGAGGGCGAAAACTGGGAGAGGTAGTTCGTGAGAATCAGGCCTCCCATGGCCACGGTAATCGACCCGGCTACCAGCATTCCCTCGTCGAGGAGTGTCGTCCAGGGGGAAAGGCGGTATACCCCCCGAATCAGGAACGAGACCAGGCAGAACAGGACGAACAACCCGGCGCGACCGTAAAATGCCGAAAAGGATTGCAGATCCCATGGAAAGATGCCGCCACCGATTTCAAAGCCATAGCGGAGCTCGTACGCGGACCAAAACGCCGCCCAGAGCAACACCGCATCCATCGAGGCAATCACCATGGCCACCGCAAATCGGTGCCGTCGCTCGAATCGGGGAACGACCCGTTCGGCAAAGTGCATGCGGCTCGAAGCCTGCGCGTGTGAGTACTGCATGTCGCCTTTTCTGACAGGTTGGGGGTCTGAGAAACTCGTGCAAAGTGGCTGCGCGACCCTGCCGGTCTCTGATCATAGCATGGTCAATTGCACCAGGTTGCCAGAATTGAGCAGCGGGCGGATGCGCTGTCGTCAGTAAGCGGTTCATCGGGAGAAAATCGTGGAACGCCTCTGGACTCCGTGGAGAATGACATACGTTGGAGGAGATGACCGATCGGGCGCCGAGTGCGTCTTCTGCGCTTTGCCGGCGTTCGGCAACGACGTGGATTGCCTGATCGTGGAGCGGGGCCCATCCGCGTTCATGATGTTGAATTTGTTTCCGTACAACACGGGGCATTTGCTCGTCGTGCCCGATGACCACGTCGCAGAACTCGACGAACTTCCCGCGGAGAGACTTACCGATGTCATGACTTTGACGCAACGAGCAGTCGGCGCGGTGCGGTGTGCAATGGGAAATGCAGGATTCAACCTTGGCATGAATCTAGGCGACGTCGCTGGCGCTGGCATCGCCGACCATCTCCATCTCCACATCGTTCCTCGCTGGTCAGGCGATGCGAACTTCATGCCGATCGTGGCGGGCACAAAGGTTCTGCCGGAGCTCCTCCCCGCAACATACGGCAAGATCAGAGCCGAATTGAACCGATCACGAGTCATTCGGGAAGATATGGTGGTGATCTGTTTCGATCGCACGGCGCGAAGCGTGCTGCTCTGCGCCGCCCACACATGCATCCCGCGCTTTCGGATTGCTGAATCGGATCCCCGGCCGGTCTGGCGACAGGCGCAAAGTCAGTTGGACCTCGCGAGTGCCGATGTTGTTCTCGCTGGATGGGGAGGTTCCGAACGCGCAGTTAGCCGTGCAGGCACGGTCGGTCTGACATTTTCTGGTGTACCCGCAATCGATCCCCCACGCGGATTGCGGTGGTTCTCACTCGAAGAGGCAATCACGCAACTCGATGCAGGGGATATCGCTTTGCTCGATCGTTATGGGGCGAGCGTCGCGACCAGTCAATAGCGACGCTCCAGCATATGCTGCGTCGCAGGTTTCAGGCCATGCGGGCAGGGAGTCTATAATCCTTCGGCGTTGGCCCGTCCCGGAGCCGAACCCGCAATCCTGTCCTGACACTCGAGGTCTTCATTTGGCCGGTGCCGAGCTACGCCCAACTGGAAAAGGCATGTCCGTTCTGAGCAATCGGGCATCCCTGACCGTTTCCGGCATCCTTTCCGGGTTCGGCGAGGGGTTCATCCTTCCGCTCATTGTTATAGCCGCGTATGTTCTCCATCTGAACGCTGGCCTGTTGACCGTTGGTGCAGTGCCAGCGATCGCTTTTGGCCTTCGCTCGGCCGGCAACCTTGCGGGTTCGCGGATCATTCGCGATGCCCAGCGGCGCAAGCCCTGGGCATTCGCTGCGCATGTATTGCGTACGGGCTCGGTTGCGCTGATCGCCTGGATCGCCTGGCGCGAAAATGTGCTCCCTGAGGATCGCCTGCAGTCGTTTCTCATGACGGTCGGGGTCTTCTCGTTTTTTTCCGGCGTCGCCTCGTCTACGACATCTTCTCTTGGCAGGGTGGCCACCGATCCTGCCGGTCGCGTCCGTCTGTACGCGACTCGCGCAATTCTTGCGGCAGGTATTGGCATCATCTCGGGGGCGATCATCCACGAGACCTTCACGATCGAGAATCAGTCGATCGACCGATCTTTTGCACTCCTCTTCGTCGTCGCCGCAGCGGCAATGGCGGGGTCGGCATTCCTGGTGCTTCTCGTTCGAGAACGGCCGGCACTGATTCCCAGGACAGCCACGACGCCAGGAGGGACTCCGGCCTTCGCGCGCAGCATGAGCGTGTTCCGAAGGTACATCGTCGTCCGTGCCTTGTTCGCAGCAACGGCCGCTGCTGATGTATTTCTGATCGTCTTCGCGCTACGGGAGCTCTCGTTCGATCTCGAGGATCTGGGCTTGGCCGCGATGGCTTTCTGCGGATCACTGGCTCTCGGCAATGTGTTCTGGACGCTTGCAGGGCCATCAGTACTCTCCCGATCCATCATTCAGACTGGCGCCGTATTTCGGGTTGTTCCGTACCTGATCGCTTTTTCCCTGCCGCTCTTCGAAGAATCGGCGTATTACCAGGAGCACGCCTCGGCCGGCACCATCGCCAGATGGGCGATTGTTGCGGCATTTGCTGCGCTCGGATTCGCCGGGGCATCCATCGCCAGTGGCGGATTCACGTTTTTGATGTCGGTCTCGACGACGATGGCTCCCTCATTTACCTCGATGACGACGGCCGTGATCGCGCCATTCAGTCTCCTCGCCATTGGAGGAGGTTGGGCGGTCAAGGAGTGGGGGTTTGACACGCTCTTCTCCGCGGCCCTCGCGCTGTCAATCGTTACCTTGCTTTCCACGGGCTTTCTGCCAGTTACCGCACGCAAGCGGCCGCAGAGCGGAGCGGGGATTGCAGGCCCGGCTCCGTCCATGCGCGCCAATCGTCTGCTCAGTCGTTAGCCGAATTGAGGCAGGACCTCGCTGGCCAGGAGTTCCAGCCCGTCCGTGTCGTCCTGATCGAGCCACTGAGCCAGGATCCTCGCCACCCCTGCCTCCCGAAACTCGCCAGCCATTTCCACAATTTTGCCTGGCGTTCCATAGAGCACGCCCCGCTCATCCAGATTCGCGATGTCCAGTCCGTCCAGCTTCCTTCTCAGGTCGGCATCGTCGCGCCCAATGATCACGCGATGCATCATCGTTCGCGTAATGTCATCCGGATTGCGGTTTTCGCGAATCACACACTGACTGAGAGTCGCCGAGAGTTCGCGAAACCTCTGGGGGGTCGTGTACACGGCATTCCATTCATCAGCGTATCTCGCTGCAAGTGGGATTGTGCGTTTCGGGCCATTTCCGCCGATGACCAATGGCGGACCTCCTTTACGGGCCGGCCGGGGCAGCAGCAGCGCGTTCTCGAGCGAGAAGAAGTCTCCCGAGAACGTAGAGTGCTCATCACTGCGCAAGAGTGTCAGCACCACCTGGATCCCCTCTTCGAAGCGCTTGAACCTGTCGTTCAATTCGAGCAAGGGGAATCCGTACTCCGCGTGCTCTCGCGCGTTCCAGCCGGCGCCAAGCCCGATGCGGAATCGCCCTCCTGAAAGATCGTCGACAGCGGCCGTCGACCACGCCGTAATCACAGGATTGCGAAAAGAGACCGGCGAGACCATGGGGCCGAATTCGATCCGCTTCGTCTCCGCCGCCAGGTACGCGAAAGAAATCCACATTTCCAGAGAGTC
>JBFWRO010000141.1:0-6972 GCA_050248865.1 Thermomicrobiales bacterium
CGAAGTATCCGAATCGCAGCATTCCTGGCATACACCGTTGCAGCAAATCTGTCCGTCAGGGCAACCCGCCGGGCAGGACGGTACGCAATACGCGTTGCCGGGCAGGGTCCCGGTGCACTCGAGCCCATCACAGCATTGGGAGTTAGACTCACACGCTTCCGCTTCTGTCCGGCAGGTAGCTTTGCCGCACTGGCTGGCCGAACAGGAGCACAGATTGACGAAGTTCCCGTCGAGATCCTCTCCAGTACAAGCCGCCGGGAAGAGCTCCAGGCAATTGGCGGCATCGCAGCATAGGCCGGTCTGACAGACGTGATCGCAACAGACTTCTCCCAGTAGACAATCAGTGTTGACATTGCAATTGGGATCACGTGTGGTCGTCGTTGGAGGTGGAGCAGTGGATGTGGTGGTCGGACCAGCCGTCGTCGTCGTTGGAGCACCTGTCGTGGACGTGGTTGACGGTGCTGTGGTCGTGCTCGTGACCGGAGGTAGCGTCGTGGTCGAGGTGGTGGTCGTTGTGACACAGCCGACGTCGCTGCAAATCTCACCTGGCGCACAGGCGTCGTTGCACTCCTGGCAGTCGGTGAGTGTCCCCAGGGTCGTGCAGCCGCCCTCGCAGCAGTCTTGGCCGGAGGAGCAGATATCGCTACAGGTCAGGCAATTGGCTGTCGTGCCGAGCGACACGCAGGAGCCTCCGCAGCAGGTCGTCCCTGGCGTACCGGAGCATGGTTCGCTGAGACTGCAGGTGTTGTCGCTGCAGACGCCGGTCTGGCAGGTGTCTGGGCTGTCAGGGCATTGGTCGTTGGTGCAGCACTGGCCCGGTTGCAGACAGACATCGCCGCAACACTGCTGACCGGGGCCACTGCAACAGACCCCGCCGCAGGAGAGCGCGGCCGGACAGCAACGCTCCTCGCCGATGCAGATGTGGCCGTCGTAACAGCATTCGCCGTCACAGCACTGCTCCGGCGTGGCGCAGCACTCATAGCCGCAAACCGTCCAACCCGCAGCGCAACAGCGACCCCGCGGCGTGCAGGAGCCACTGCAGCAACCATCGATTGCGCAATTCACCTGCCCGGGACAGGGATCAGGTACAGGGGTAGTTGGTGGACCTGGTGTGGTCGTTGAAGCTGGTTGTGTTGGCGGAATCGTGGGTTGCGTGCCGATTTTGCGGGCATCGGCCGAGTCGGGCAGCTGAGAGGACACAGCGACCGTTCCTCCCAATCCGAGCAATCCCTTGAGCACGACCCGGCGGGATGAACCGCTGGCGAGAGCCTTCGCCAATCGATCGAAACGTTGTCCGTCCACGTTGGTGCACCTTCCACTGGTCGAGTAGCCAGACACGCCGTGGCCGCCTGCACGTCTGATCGCCTTTTGCGGTTCCTTACAATCTAGTGAGATATGATTCATCAGACAAGGAAGCTCTGAGGAAGCTTCGAGGAAGTTACAGCTCGCGAGCTCTTCGCTGGCTGGTGCTACCCGAGCACCTTTGAAGTGAGAAGAGACAAATCGTGTCCTCGCCTGCAACGACCGAGTTCGGGAAGAAACTTCGTCAGTTCAGGTTGAAGAACGGACTAACCCAATCCATGCTGGCGTCGCTCTCGGGCGTGTCTGATCGGACGATCCGGCTGCTCGAAGGGGGACAGAGTGCGGAACCGCGCTTTGAAACGGTTCGTCTGCTCGCTAACGCATTGGAGCTTACAGACCAAGAGTGCGAGGCTTTCATTGCGTCAGCGCGGGGTGAGCAAGCACCGGGCGGAGTACCGCCGCTGGTCGCACGCTCTGCTCATAGGTCCCATAAGTCATCATGTTCGCGAGTTCCGAACGCCGTCACCAGCTTTGTAGGCCGGCAGCGGGTTCTCGCTGCAGTTTGCACAAACCTCAGGTCCGATTCCATCAAACTCCAGACGCTTATCGGTCCCGGAGGCATCGGGAAGACCCGGCTGGCCCTCGAAGCGGCGCGCACGGTGGAAGCTCACTTCGTTCATGGCGTTTGCCTCGTGATGCTGGATTCGGTGGCAGAAGCCGATCTGGTCGTCTCGGCGATTGCGGAGGCGCTGGCGATCAGTGATCAAATGTTGACTGTAACCCCCGAAGAATTGGCGGACCAAATTGGGGAAGCGCATCTGCTCCTGCTGCTGGACAATATGGAACATGTGCTCCCGGCGGCATATCTTGCCCCGCTCCTTCTGGAGCGATGCCCTAATCTTCGAATCCTGGCGACGAGTCGAGCTCCACTTCAGGTCAGCGGAGAGCATCGCATCTCCGTGCATCCGCTCTCGTTCCCCGCTGGACATCATCCTGACGCTGTCGGCTCGTTCCCTGCCACTGAAGCGGAACAGCTATTCATGCACCGAGCGATGGCCGTCGACCCAACGCTGGAAACGACAGAAGAGAATGCAGCGCTGATCGCCTCCATCTGCCAGCGGCTTGATGGAATTCCACTGGCGATCGAGTTAGCCGCTGCTCAGCTGTGGAGCGTTTCGCTCGAAGCGCTTCTTGCCGGGATGGATCTGGTTTTGCCGGCTCTGGTCGATGGTCCGGTTGACAAGCCGAAACGACTCCAGACCATGGCCGGGTCGTTAGACTGGAGCTATGGGCTGATCTCCGCGAGGGCCCAGCGTTTGCTGCGCGGGCTTGCCGTATTCCGGGGTGGATTCGATTTGGAATCGGCGGCCGCTGTCGACGCGTCAATGACCGTTGATTCACATGGAGAAACCAGCCGGGAGATCACCCGGCTCGTCCTCGACGATCTTGTCAACAAAAGCATGGTTGCCCGCTTGAGCGGATCAGTCGCTTCGCAGCGATATGGCCTGCTGGAATTAGTGCGGGAGTACGCTGGGAAACGCCTTCGGAGCGCGGGGGAGCACTCCATTGCCCGCGAAGCGCATGCCAGCTACTTTCTTGAACTGGCCGAGCGCTACGCCTCCGTGGACTGGATTCCCGGCGATCCTGACCTCCAACATCGTTTTGCCGAGGAACTGCCAAATATCCGTGAGGCTCTGGCCTGGCTGGAGGAGATCGGCGATGGCGAGCGCATGCTTCGGTTTACTGGCTCTCTGGACTGGTTCTATAACACTCACAGCCACGCGATCGAAGGACGTCGTTGGCTCGAACGCGCTATCGCTATCGGATCGGCAGCGTCACCGGCGGCCAGGGCCACGGGAGAGCTCGTATTGGCGCAGGTTCTGAGCTACCTGGGCGAACACCAGCGAAGCGAAGCACACAATGCCCTCGGGTTGGAGTCTGCACTCGAGGCGCAAGAGCCGTTTCTATTGGCGTGGGCCCTTGTTGCCAATGCTGCCATGGCGATCTACAACGGAGATTTCTTGCGGGGCAAGGAGCTCTGTTATCGCGCCATTGACGTGATCGACCAGATCGAAGACGACCGAATGCGGCACGGCATCACGCTCTGGACTCCCGGCACGCTGGCCCGGGCCGAACATGGCCTCGGCAACCTCGAGACTGCGGCAAGCCTTCTGGAGGAAGCCGCGAAGTCGAACCTGGACTTCGGTCACGCTCGCGGCGCCGCCCGTTTTCTTGGGAACCAGGGAACCCTGGCCATCGATCAGGGAGATGTGTCACGTGCTCTGCAATGCTATCAGCATGGGGTATCACTCGCATATGGAGACGGTGACCATGTGTATGCCGCAACGAATTTGCGGATGGTCGCCGCTGCCCTCGCGCTCAGCAACGAGCCCAGATGCTCCGCCCGCCTGCTCGGAGCCATCGAGTCCTTCGAGCGTGATGTCGGCCCGCTGGTGATGTGGACCCCAATGGATCTGCGGGTCAAATGTCAGGGCCTGCAGGCCCTGCACCATGCGCTCGACCCGGACACGATTGCAGAAGAAATGGATGTTGGCCGCGCTCTGAGCCTGGCCGAGGCGGCTACCGCGGCAGGGGTGAACCTCGATGAGGCCGCACTCGCAGAGAGGTAACCGACACCAAAGTTCGCTCCGCGCCGGCGGGATCTGGCGACGTGGTCAGAGCTTGCAGGATGCGTCCGTCGCCTCGCAGGTTCACGCAGAAGACTTGCCGATCGACCAGGCCATCGAAGAGGCATTGGCGCTCAGCCCACTATGAGCACAATCACCCTGCGTTGCCGGGGCGTGCTAACCCTTGCTTCGCAACACGGCAAGGGCATTGGCCAGGGGCGCCAGCTGGTCGAGCAATGCGTTGGCCGTGTTGTTGAATCGCTCTTCCTTGAGGTTGCCGTCATCGTCGAACAGGCGATGGGCCGAGACAAGCGCGATATCGTTGCGAACAGGAATCATATTCAATTCGATCACAACGTGATGCAATTGCCCGATCGCCCGGGCGCCTCCTGCTGACGTGCCATAACCGACGAAGGCGACCGGCTTGCTTCTCCACTCTTCATAGAGGTGGTCGAGCGCGTTTTTCAGCACGGCGGGATATCCGCGGTTGTACTCCGGCGTGATCAAAACGTAACCATCCGCTTCGGAGACTTTGGCCGACCAGTCCCTGGCTTCGGGAGCAATATCGCCGGATGCCGGCGGCTTCGGATGGTTGAAAAAGGGAAGAGGCCAGTCCCGCAGGTCGATCAGCTCAGCGTCGATGTCTTCACGAGCGGCCGCTATCGACATAAACCAGTTGGCCACGGTGAGGCCGAACCGTCCTTCACGGGTGCTTCCGAGAATGACCTGAATGTGTGGCAGAGAAGTTGGTGGCTTGACCATGAGCATGCTCCGGTGCGTCGAGTTCGCGGATAGATCCGTCCCATTATCGATGACCAGACAACACACGAAGATGGCAGTCGCGGCAAAGGCGCCCGTTCACTGCGTATAGCAGACGCGGGTGAACGTTTCTTTGGACCCAATTGTCGTCCAGAAGCCGGTGAGCCTGGATAGGAGGCGGTTGCGAAACGGGCGTCGGATGTCATCTTCAGACTTCGAATCACCCGACGGCTGGTACAGCGACGAGCGGGTCTGACAGCAGAGGAGGCACTGAAAGGGACCCGGGGATCTGACCTGGCAGAGCGCTCTTGACTCTCAGCTTGTGCAGACCCACGATCTCTCTAAAGAGAGCAACATGCTGTTCGGCAATGACGCCGCGATCGAATCGCTTTGCCATGTCTTCACGACATCTGGCGGGTTCGAGCTGCATCGCCTCCGGCAGACGTCGAGCCATTTCAGCCGTATCGTCACAGAGAATGCCAGTCGCTCCATCGACAACGATTTCTGGTGACGCGCCTCGACGGAGTGCAATCACAGGCGTGCCGTGTGACAGCGCCTCGGTCATTGTCAGTCCGAACGGCTCCTCCCATACTGAAGAAAATACCAGCGCCCGGGCCTCTCCGAAGAGTTTGGACCGATCCCGACCCCCAACTTCCCCGACAAATTCAACGAGATTCCCCGCCCGGCGCAGCAGAGGTTCGACCACAAACTCGAAGTAGGGCCGCTCGATCTCGCTTACTCGTAGGGCCATTTTCATGGAAATTCCCGCATCCATGGCAATCTGAATGGCTTCCGCGGGACCTTTCTCCCAATGGCAACGTCCCACGAATGCCACCCAGTCAGCCTTCTCGTCGACTGCCGAATAGGGGATCGAGGCGACGTCTACTGGATTGTGAATGACTCCGGCAAAGCGAATGTGCTCGCCTGGTCCGAAGCGGATCGAGGCGGCTCGCGCGAATCGCTCCCGTTGGCGATGGCTGATCGCCAGAAACCAGTCGCCCTGCTCGGTCATCTTCCGATACTGATCGAGGGCGTGGTCAGTGACGGGACCATGAATGGTTCGAACAACCGGAACAGGGAGCGTGCCCGGGAAGTCAAAATCTGTGTGGTCATGAATAATGTCGACGCCGAGTTCGACAGCCTGCTCGAATGCATGACCGACTGCTCGTTCCAGCGTCTTGGACTTTTCTCTGTCATTCAGATCCAGACCTGAGGCGCTGGCGGTTACCGGCACCAGGGTCGCGCTGGTCTGTGATCCCTCCGCGGCAAAGAGAGTCACGTTGTGACCAGCAGCGATCAGCGGCTCGACCACATCATGAATCACGCGCTCGATTCCACCGTATTTCACGGGTGGGATCACGAACCAGGGAGGAGCGATAACTCCAATATGCATGGACTGCCTGCTTTCAGTATGCGCCGCTCGACACGAGCCCACCTGCATGCACGAGACGGGCCATCTGCGAATCCGCGATTCGCAGAGGCGGAGTCCTGGATTGGTTCAGGCATGACCAGGAAGAAGAACGGCGGGAACAGAGGTGTTCCAGACCCATCATACTCTTTCCTGCGCATTACCCGGCGAACCTGGCGGCGTCGTTCGCCACAGATCAATAGAACGCGAATCATCAAGAGGTCGAATACATGGTCACGCAACAACTGGTGCTCAAGAGCAATGATCTTTTCTACCTTGGTGAATCAGTGTCAGATGGGATGCGCGACCGGGCGGCGGGTCTGTACGCGAGGGATACCCGATTTCTGAATCAGATAAGACTGTCGCTGGGGGGCGTCCGGCCGGAAACCCTGTCCACAACCGTTCACCACGCCAGCGCTGCAACGATCACCAGCGCCAACAACGCGATGGCGCTCAGCGACGGCCGTCTTCTCCATCCGCATCTGGTTGCCGTCGAACAGCGAATCACCGTCGATACATCGCTTCACATCGCCATTGCGTTGCAGAATTTTTCCCAGGAAGTGATTTCCCTGGACTTGCAGCTCCTGTTCGATGCCGACTTCCACGATGTTTTCGAGATCCGCGGATTCAAGCGAGAGTCAACAGGCGCCATGCTCGAGCCCCGCCTGAGTGAAGGGGCCATTCACTTCCGTTACCGGGCGAGTGATAACCGCGCAATGGGCACCGTTATCAGTTTTGACCGGCAGCCTCAGATCCAGTTGCAACATCGCACGGAATCAGCCGCAGAGGCACTGGTCTCGCTGTTGCCTGGCTCGGATGAAGTCCACTGGGAGTCAGCGCCAGACCATCTGGCGGGAGTGCTCGCCTCGTTTCCTC
>JBFWRO010000142.1:0-6961 GCA_050248865.1 Thermomicrobiales bacterium
CTGCACGCTGACGTCGCGCGCCGAGGTGGGTTCGTCCAGGATCAAAAGATCGCGCTTGAGACTCAGGGCGGTGGCACTCACCACCCGCTGCTTCTGGCCGCCGCTGAGCTCGTGGGGATACCGTCTGGCAATGTCTGCGGGGCGACCGCCTCGATCGAGCAGCTCGTCGACTCGACGAGCTGCTTCCCGCTTGTTCGCCACTCCGGAAGCAAGAAGCGGTTCGGCGATCTGGAAACCGATACGCAGGACGGGATTGAGGATGTTCATCGACCCCTGGAACACCATGCTGATTTTTTGCCATCGGATTTGACGGCGGAATGTATCCATATCGAGGGTTGTCAGCTCGAGGTCGTTGAGCCGGACCGAACCATCGAAACGCGCTACGTTCCGGGGCAGCATGCGCATCAGCGCCACAGCCATGCTCGTCTTGCCGCTGCCGGATTCCCCGACAATGCCGACCGCTTCTCCTCGTTCCTCGATGCTCAGGGAGACGCCATCGACCGCGCGAACGACCCGATCACCCGCTCGGTAGTGAAGGTAAAGATCGCGGACAGCGAGAAGCGTCATCGTAGCCCGGTGTCAATCAATCGGCCGGAACCGCGACTGGTTCGCTGATCTCGATGGCGGGGGGCATTTGCAGCGGTCGAACGGAAATGAGCGTCGAATGGAAAGTCGACTGGTTTCCAAGATCGGCGAGCCTGTCGGAAGTCACCCAATTCACACCTCGCTGACCGTTCATGTGCTGCGCCCAGTGGCCTTTTGGCGCTATGGCGACTCCTGGCTGAATGTCGTCCGAGATTCTGGCCACGAGATCGCATGAACCTCGGTGATTACTGATGGTGACCATCGCCTGATCGTCCACCCCGAGGCGTGCCGCATCCTGGCGATGCAGGAATATCTCGGCGGGACCTTCTTTGGCACGCAATGATGGCTGGTTCGCCAGGCTGCTGGAAACGAAATGGTGCGCGGCGCCACTGATCAGCACCAGCTGATCTGAAAGCATGCGGCGCGGATCGAACTCGACAGGCGGGATGTAGTCAGGCAGCGGATCGACGCCAAATCGACACATTTCGTCGCAGCGGAGCTCGATTCGGCCCGACGGAGTGGGGAAGACCCCGTCGGCAAAGGGAACTCGTTTATCGGCCGGCATTGCGTAGGGAACGGTTCCTTCCGCCTGGAGCCGTTCCAGGGTAACGCCATCGAGAAGCGGGTTCGTCGAGGCTGTGGCATGCAGCACCTCCTCGATGATCTCTGGCGAGGACTGCTGGAGCCACGGGTCATCGAATCCCATCGACATCGCAAGACTCTGCATGACGGTCCAGTTGGACCGGGATTCACCCACAGGCGCAATCGCCTGATGATTGAATTGCAAATGTTGATGGCCGTAGGGCTTCATCAGGTCCACCTGCTCGAGCTGCGTGGTCGCCGGCAGCACAATATCCGCATAGCGGGCCGTATCCGTCATGAACTGTTCATGAACGACGGTGAAGAGATCGTCCCGGAGCAATCCTTCCACGATGAGGCCCGCATTGGGGGTCGATGTCACCGGGTTAGCCGCGAACACATAGAGACTCTTGATTGGCGGGTCACTGACCTCTCCTGTGAGCGCCGCCCCCAGGCGATTCATGTTGACGATGCGGGGTGTTGGCGGGCAATAGGACGCCTTTCCGACTGCCTCGCTGTTCCAGACGATGTGACCGCTCTGACTATAGAAGATGCCACCGCCGGGCACCCCGTACTGGCCCGTCAGCGCAGGCAGGCAGAGAATGGCGCGGATGGTCTGTCCACCATTCTCATGACGCTGCACTCCATCGGAGAACTTGATCATGGACGGCGACTCAGCCGCGAACCGCCGAGCGAGGGACTCGATGATTACAGCGTCGATGCCGGTGATAGCGGCGACTCGCTCCGGCGGGTATGCCGCCACGCGAACGCGGAGCTCTTCCCATCCCACGGAATGAGCGTTCAGCCATTCAGCGTCGTGGAGATTGTCCCGAAAGATGACGTGCATCAAACCAAGGGCCAGGGCGCCATCCGTGGCCGGGCGCGGCTGCAGATGAAGGTCGGCGGATCTCGCGGTTATCGTCCTTCGGGGGTCGACGACGACGACATATGTGCCGTTTCGCTGAGCGTCTCGCAAAAATGGCATGAAATGGGGATTCGTGCTGGCAGGGTTGTGACCCCAGACAATCAATGTTCTGGTGAACCTGACGTCCCGTGGATCTGGCCCAAGATTGCCGCCGATCGTGGCGATTGTGGCTGCCGTTGCAGCCGCATCGCAAATCGAGCGCTCCAGGCCGGAGGCTCCCAGGCGGTTCCAGAATCTGGAACTGGCGACAAGGTTTTCGACCAGCCCGAGCGTGCCGCTATAGGAGTAGGGAAGAATGGCCGCGGCCCCAAAATCCGTGATGATCTGGTGCCATCGTTGCGCGATCTCGCTCAGGGCGTCGTCCCAGGTGATTCTTTCCCACCGGTCGGAGCCCTTGGGGCCGGACCGGCGAAGCGGGTGGAGCAGGCGGTCCTCGGCGTAGACGCGCTGGAGATACGGCCGCACCTTGGCGCAGAGCCATCCCTGTGTAATCGGGTGATCAGGATCGGCAACAAAACGCACGACCCGGCCGTCACTGACCTCAGACAGCGTTGCGCAGGAGTCCGGGCAGTCATGCGGACAGGCACCACGAATCACATGAGGCTCAGATCGATCCATCAGCATGACTCCCGGTTTGGCGGCACGCTTCGTGAACCTGGCGCGTGCCGTTCAGCGCAGCGGGTTCTCAGGCAAGCTCTGCTTCCACGGTGATTTCGACATTGTTGCGCAGCGCGTTCGAGACGGGGCAACCGCTTTCCCCTTTTGAAGCCAGTTCGCTGAACTGCTGGGCGTTGAGGCCCGGCACAGTACCCACCACTTTGAGCCTGGAGTGCTTCACTTCCATGCCGCCACCCGTTTTGGGCCCAAAGCCAACGGTGGCGCTGATTTCGAGCGTTTCGGCTGGCGTTTCATTTTGCGCGAGGACATTGGAAAGGGCCATCGCGTAGCACGCCGCATGCGCCGCGGCGATCAGTTCCTCAGGGCTGGTCATGCCCTCTGGCTCGGCGGTACGAGCGGCCCAGGTCACAGGTTGATCCTTCAGGACCCCCGTCGTGCCGGTGGAGACGGTTCCCTTGCCTTCGAACAATGTTCCTTGCCATGCGGCGACAGCTGTTCGTTCAACCATCAGAGCATCCTTTCCTGGTCATGCCGGAGACGGCAAATCGACATAAACGGTCTTGATCTGCGTGTAGAAGTCGCGTGCGGATTTCCCTTGCTCTCGCGAATAGGAACTCGAGCTCTTGAATCCGCCAAATGGAACCTGAGGCTCTGCCCCCGGGGTTTCCGCGTTGACGTGGACGATGCCCGCTTCGATCCCGTTGATGAAGGCCATGGCCTTCCCGAGGTCACGGGTGAAGATCGATG
The DNA here is from genome assembly GCA_050248865.1 of Thermomicrobiales bacterium. Classification (GTDB taxonomy): domain Bacteria; phylum Chloroflexota; class Chloroflexia; order Thermomicrobiales; family UBA6265; genus JAHBVL01. The sequence goes on from JBFWRO010000142.1 coordinate 3,455, forward strand.
CAGACAGCCCGTATCGCACCGAGTTCGCTAATGCGATTGCTTCATCCAGATCCCGGGCGCTCATCAGTCCCAGGACAGGACCGAAAACCTCCTCCTGGCCAAAATGAGAATCGGGAGCAACGCTATCGAACAGCGTCGGTGCAATGAAGTTGCCCCGTTCGCGCCCCTCGCTCGTCAAACGGGATCCGCCAGCGAGCAGCCGGGCGCCTTCCTGCTCGGCCGACTCGATCTCACCGAGAATCCGATCCGCTGCCTCACTCGAGATGACGGGCCCGACCTGGGTCGAGTCCGCCAGAGGATCGCCGGTCACCAGGTTCTCGATACGCTCCGCGAGTCTTCTGGAGACTTCCGGCGCAATTGATGCATCCAGAATCGCCCGGCTCGTGGCGGTGCACTTCTGACCGGTGCTCCACATTGCGCCAGAAATCAGATGATTGATCGCATGGTCGAGATCAGCGTCCGCCAGCACGATCGCCGGATTCTTGCCGCCCATCTCCAGCTGCACCTTGCCGCCGCGGCCCGAGACCGCTTTCGCGACCTGGTGGCCCACGGACTCTGATCCGGTGAACGACACGGCGGTGACTCGGGGATCATTGATCAGCGGATCACCGACGCCTCCGGCGGAACCGGTCACCAGATTGACGACTCCCGCCGGAAGCCCGGCTTCCGCAAGCGCCTCCACCAGACGCACGGCCAGAAGGGGCGTGTAGCTGGCAGGTTTGAAGACCACGGTGTTCCCAAAGGCGATTGCTGGAGCAATCTTCCATGCTGGAATCGCGATGGGAAAGTTCCATGGCGTGATGATTCCTACGACGCCGACCGGCTCCCGCACTGTATAGAGGAGCGTGTCAGGATTCGCAGAGGGGTAATGTTCCCCATCCGGTTGCTGTGCTTCACCGGCGTAATAGCGAAGAATCTGCACTGCCCGGCCCGTCTCACCGATTCCTTCCTTGAGTGTTTTCCCTTCCTCCATCGCCAGTTCGCGACCCACCTCATTGACCCGGCTGGAGAGAATCTCGGCGGCCTTGTGCAGAAGATTGGCGCGGGCGATCGGGGAGGTGCGTCTCCACCCGGCACGGGCTTCCGAGGCGGCCGAAACCGCCGCATCGACATCCTCGGCGCCGGAAGATGCGAACCGCCCCATGAGCATGTCGCTGTCAGCAGGGCTGCGACTTTCGAACGACTCCCCCGAACAGGCGGGAACCCAGGAGCCTCCGATGTAATTCAAATAGGATTGTGTGGTGGACATACCGCTGCCTGAAACCTCCGCTTGGTGAATCCTTCAACCGACCTGCCGGGCGATGAAGTAACAGACACCTCCCAGCATGATTACCAGAACGATCAACGAACAGCCGATGGCAAAGACTGATCCAACGCCGACTGTCGAGTCGCTATCCCCAAATCCGGCCGCGTCGCCCGACATCTGATCGGTTGGAACTGGCGTTTCCGGCTGCGGTTCAGCATCGGTCACGTCGTTTCGACTACCCGTCCCAACGCCATTCGCCATCTTCGACCACGAATCCGAATCGCTGGAAATCCTGTTCCTGATCGATTGTCGTACGAACGATTGCGAACGCCGAGGTCGCGGACTCGATTTCGACGTCACCAGCGCGCTCCCAGATGATCGGAAGCGCCATTGCCGATTGAATCGTGATCAGGAAATCGGGATCATTGCCGATCAGTGACTCGCGAAAGCCATCGCTGAGCAGTGGCAGCCAGAGTTCAGGATCACCTGTTGACCAGCACGCGGTCATTTGGTCGAGCAAGGCGTCGATTTCGCTCGTGACAACGTCATCATCGACTTGAGGAGCTTGCCCCTGTTGTTCAGTGTTCTGCGATCCGGACCCGCCTCGGGTGCCCGTGTTGGACGGGTCGTCCGGCGTCAGTATCTCGTCGACCGCGGCTTCGGGCGAGGCGACCGGCACCGTTACCGCGTCGCCATCCAGCCCGTCGGCCTCATCCAGTGGCGTCGCCAGACAGGGAACATAGGGTCCCAGCAGCCGCGTGGCAAGCAGGAGCAGCCGCCCGCCGCAACCCTCATCGACCGGAATCAGCTGAAGCTCGTCGCCGGTCAGCGTCCATTCATACGTTCCAGAGCTGATGTCATCTCCCGGTATCGTGACCGCCGTCGCATTTGTGCACGAGACGAGACCAGTGTCGTCGGTAAACGTGACCTGATTGCCGGTTGCTTCCCACATACCGGAGACGAGCAGGCCCACATCCTGGCGCGTTGCCGAGTAGGTCCCATCCTCATTGATCTGGATGATCCACTTGCCGACGTAGTTGTATCCGTCCGGCAGGTCGGTGGGGACATCGACCCGCACCAGCGTCACGGCATACTCGCCTGTGATGGACTCTTCGGGCTGCGCCAACAGCAGTCGGGGGCTAAGCGTGGCGCTTGCAAACAAGACCAGCGTGAGGATGAACGTGAGTGCACTGGCGTTCCTCAGGGGATGTCGATGTCGTCTGGCCTGCTGCATTTCTGCCGGGCTCCTTCAACTGGGGCAACTGCGATCGAGAATCGAAATACCTGCAGTTTTCTCCGGATTTACGCTGTCGTCACCACGGACCGCTATCATTTGACGCAGCATCAGAGAGAGTCTAGCATCGCCGGGCAAGAGGAAGCGTCAAACGGATCTGGAGTCTGGCGCGTAGACTTATCAAAGGACCGACATATGGCGCTGCCGCGTAACCAAACCGGTCCGCCCGATCACTCCGGCAAAAGTGATCCGTTTTCGCCGGCACTGTGACCGGACAGCAATGAAAGGATCTCAGCGGATGCACCATGCACCACCCGCCCGACGATCGAGAGCGCTCGGGCGTTCACGTTTGACCATTCTTTCGCTTCTGCTAATCAGCGCGGTGGTGCTGCCAATCGTGCCTGTGCGTGCGCAGGATGAAGAAATTCCCCGAGCTGGGGCACCCCTCAATTCCGGTGGTTTCTTCAATCACTCACGGCAATTTCTCTCGAACGGGGCGCTGCTGGCGCTGGATCAGGCCATCGCTTACCGGCTGGCCGATCCGGATCCGTTCTATGTCTCCGTGGCCGGCGCCAATGCCAATACCGGGGGCGGCGGGAGCGCTCAGCAGGTTCCATTCCGAAATCCGGCTCCGGCCTTCAGCCGCAATCTCCTGATTTCCCGGAATTTCGGGTACTCCCCGTTTCAGACTGAACCCCACATCGCAGTCAATCCGCTCGATCCGGACCATATCGTTGCCGCACTGATCGACTACAACATGGGCTCGACGATGTCGACCTACGTCAGTTTCGATGGTGGCGAATTCTGGGAAGGTCCGTATCAGATTCTCCGATTCCGCGGCGACGTCGCCGGTTCAGGCGATCCGGTGCTGGCGTTCGATCGAGACGGGAATGTCTACGTCACCATGCTTTCGCTGGGGATTCGAGACTTCCAGATTGGCACCATCGCTTCCGATGCGCTCGTCCTGAACATGGCCGTCTCGAAGTCGACGGACGGCGGCATCACCTGGTCTGACACGATTCTGGCT
>JBFWRO010000143.1:0-6938 GCA_050248865.1 Thermomicrobiales bacterium
CCGAGATCGCCCGGGAGCTCGGCGTTGGCGTCCACTATCCGGAGAACGCTGATATCGCAGATGAAGCATCAGGATTTCCGCTAGTTGGCAGGTCGGTTCATTCGCCGGAGTCGGCCGTGGCGATCGATGGCGTCGACTATGTGGTCGCCGGTCACGTGTTCGAGACCGGAAGCAAAGCGGGTAGCCAGCCGCTGGGCGTCGAAGGTCTCGCCGCGATCGTGGCGGCTTCCTCGGCGCCTGTCCTGGCCATCGGGGGAATCACACCCGATCGGGTTCAAGCGGTGCTGGAAACCGGGGCGCACGGAATCGCCGTGATGTCTGGAATCGTCTCTGCTGAGGATCCCGCTCGTGCTGCTGAGGCCTACCGTGCGGCCCTTCAAGTATCAAAATCGAAAATGCAAGGAACGATATCGATGCCCATTTCGCTTACCGTCAATGGAAAGACGGTCGAGATCAAGAGACCACTAACGATTCAGGCATTTCTGGACTCGCGAAATCTGCACCGGAATATGGTGGTCGTCGAACACAACGGCGTGATCCTGAAGAAATCGCAATTTGGCGAGGTCCAGCTCGCTTCAGGGGATGTTCTCGAGGTCGTTCACTTCGTCGGCGGAGGGTGACTCGTCCAACTGCCAGAAATGGCGGCTGATATCCACGTCATATGGACCAACGAAGCGGACTCCTTCTTCTTCGAGCATCGCCTTCATGCGGTCAGGGTGACCGAATGCCCATCCGCCACTCAGGTGTCCTTGCGCATTGACCACGCGGTGACAGGGGAGATCATGACCTTCCTTCAATCCGGCGATGATCCATCCAACTCTTCGCGCATCGATGCCAAGTCCGGATGCGCGGGCGATCGCGCCGTAGGTCGTCACTCGTCCCGGCGGGATCTGGGCAATTACCCGACGAACCGCATCCTGAGCCGTCACGCGTTCGCACCAGCGAATGCAGGTCTCGCGCAAGAAGTGCTTGCTGAATGCAACTCTTCATGCACCTCGGACGTTATACTCTGAGAGAACCGTATGACGTGATATGGCGTCATCCTCGCAATTGACTTCCCTTCAAAGGCTTATCCCTGATGCGCTCCATTCTGACCAAGATTCTCGGCGACCCCAACGACAAAACGGTGAAGAAGCTTCATCCAGTCATCGACGAGATCAATGCACTCGAAGATGAAACTCGCACATTGACCGATGGCGACCTCAGGCTGACGAGAGTCATCTTTGGTCAGCGGCTGGAAGAGGGCGATTCCCTGGAAGATATTCTGCCAGAGGTCTTTGCCCGCGTTCGCGAAGCTGCGGTCAGAACACTGGGCCAGCGGCATTTCGACGTCCAGCTCATGGGCGGCATCGTCCTCCATGAAGGCAAGATCGCCGAAATGAAGACTGGCGAGGGGAAAACGCTCACGGCGACGACGGCTGTCGCCCTTAACGCAATTACCGGTCGCGGGGTCCACGTCATCACCGTCAACGACTACCTGGCCAAGCGCGATACGCAATGGATGGGTCAGGTCTATAACGCGCTTGGGCTCACTGTTGGCTGCATTCAGCACGACGAGGCCTTCATGTTCGACCCGGAGTGGGAGTCACCGGATCCTCGCCTGGAACGTCTCCGCCCGGTCGAAAGACCCGAAGCGTATGCGTGCGATATCACGCATGGCACGAATAACGAGTTCGGCTTCGACTATCTGCGGGACAACATGGTCGTGTCACTCGATCGTCAGGTGCAGCGCGATCTGTACTTTGCGATTGTCGACGAAGTCGACAACATCCTCATCGACGAAGCGCGAACTCCGCTGATCATTTCAGGCCAGGCCGAACAGTCGACTGACAGGTATTACCAGTTCGCGCAAATCGTCAAGCAGCTGCGGGAGGATCGCCACTACACCGTCGATGTCAAACACAAAACCGTTTCGCTGACCGATCAAGGTGTCGACAAGGTCGAGGAACTGGTTGACATTCCTGCCGGGGAAAGCATTTACGATGACCGTTACGTCGATCTGACGCATCACCTCGAGCAGGCGCTGAAGGCGGAGGTGATCTTCCATCGAGATAAGGACTACATCGTCCGCGACGGCGAGGTAATCATCGTCGATGAGTTCACGGGCCGGATGATGGTCGGCCGGCGGTACTCAGAAGGTCTTCACCAGGCGATCGAAGCCAAAGAAGGCGTGCGCGTCCGCCGGCAGAACGTGACGATGGCAACCATTACGTTCCAGAACTACTTCCGTATGTACGAGAAGCTCGCCGGGATGACCGGCACGGCGAAAACCGAAGCCGAGGAATTTCTCCGGATCTACAACCTCGATGTCGTCGTCATTCCCACCAACCGGGAAATGATCCGGCGGGATGAGCCGGACGTGATCTACCGGTCGGAAGATGCGAAGTTCAATGCGGTGGTCAGGGAAATCGAGGAAATGCATGCAGCCGGGCGACCGGTCCTGGTCGGCACTGTCTCCATCGAAGCTTCCGAGCGTCTGAGTGACATGCTCAAGCGGAAGGGCATCATTCATGAAGTCCTGAACGCCAAGCAGCACGAGCGAGAAGCTGCAATCGTTTCGCGGGCGGGTCAGCCCGGCGCGGTGACGATTGCCACGAACATGGCGGGCCGCGGTACTGACATCGTCCTCGACGACGCCGTGCGCACAGCTGGCGGCTTACACATTATCGGCACCGAGCGGCACGAATCTCGCCGAATCGACAATCAACTTCGCGGACGAGCTGGTCGCCAGGGCGACCCGGGATCGTCACGTTTCTATCTCTCTCTCGATGATGATCTGATGCGGCGTTTCAGTGGCGACCGAGTACGAGGTCTGATGGATCGCCTCGGGTTCGACGACGAAACGCCGATCGAGCACGGCATGATCAGCAAGTCGATCGAGGGAGCGCAGACGAAAGTCGAGGGCCATAACTTCGATATCCGCAAGCATGTTGTGCAATACGACGATGTGATGAACCGCCACAGAGAGGTCATTTACGGCGACCGCAGAAAGATCGTGGCCGGTGATGACATGAGTGATCGCATCGCCGACATGGTGACCGAGGAGATCGATGCGATCGTTGTCAGGCACTCTGATGACAAGGGCGCACATATCGATTATGCAGCCGTATTGCAGGACTTCACCGCGCTGATTCCCCATCGCGGCGACTCCGATCCGCTCGAATTGAGCGAACTGGAGGGGCTCAACCGCGAGGAACTGATTGAGCTGCTCGAGGAGGACGCCGACGAGTCGTACGTTGCCGTCGAGGAGCGATTTGGCGAAGAAACCATGCGGCAGGTGGAGCGACATGTGCTGCTGAGCGTCATCGACCGTCTGTGGGTCGAGCACCTTACCGCTATGGACGAATTGCGGGAAGGCGTCGGGCTCCAGGCATATGGACAGCGCGATCCTCTGGTTGTGTACAAGACCGAGGGATACCGGATGTTCGGGAAACTGACCGAGAACATTCGACACGATGTCGTGCATACGATCTACCGTGTGCAGCCCGCGATTGCTGACCAGCCCATCAGAACTCGCGTTTCCGAAGAGTCCAACACGAATCTGGGCGAAGGCGCGACTGAGACGAAGAAGGTCCAGAAGGTCGGCGTCAACGATCCCTGCCCGTGTGGAAGCGGCCGAAAATACAAGCACTGTCACGGCAAGGGTGGGGCAACCCGCCCGCGTCAGCTTGCAGCGCGCTAATGCCCTGCCTGACGTCATGACAGCGTCGTCACGATCAACGCAATACGATGTTGTCGTTATCGGCGCCGGCCACGCCGGTTGCGAAGCAGGTTTGGCGGCCGCGCGTACCGGCGTTTCAGTGCTCGTCGTCACGCCGAATCTCGATCGCACCGGTTATATGCCGTGCAACCCCTCAATTGGCGGACCTGGGAAGTCGCATCTGGTTGCCGAGATCGATGCGCTGGGAGGCGCTATGGCGCGCTGCGCCGACGCGACCGCGCTACACGCCCGGGTGCTCAATACCAGCAAAGGACCTGCGGTTCAAGCGATACGATCCCAGCAGGACAAGTCGCTCTATGCCATGAGCATGAAGGCGATGATGGAGCAGCAAAAGAATCTGACGATGCTTCAGGACGAGGTCACGGGTCTGCTGCTGGAAGGGCGAGATTCTCCTCGGGTGACGGGAGTTGTTTGCCGTCAGCGGGGGGTCATCGCATGTGGGGCGGTGGTGGTCACGGCTGGGACTTTTTTGCGAGCGGCGATGATCTCTGGAGATTCCCGACAATCTGGCGGAAGAGCCGGCGACAATGCGGACAGTGCGCTCGCGGCGAGTATTGCCTCAATGGGGTTCAGTCTGCGTCGATTGAAAACGGGAACTCCACCACGCGTCGATGCCAGGTCAGTCGACTTCCAGGCGTGTGAGGTACAGATGAGTGACAAGGAACCACTCTGGCTTAGCCGGAATGGACAACAAGGACAGATCGAACCCCTGACCCTCCCTCCCCTCGCGATTCATCCTCAGCCTACTTCCAATACATCGGGACGTCGCCAGCTCAGCTGTTTTCGTTCGAGCACGAATCCCCGCACTCACGAACACATCCGGCGCAATCTCGACCGCGCTCCAATGTACAACGGTTCGATCACCGGCATTGGTCCTCGCTACTGTCCTTCGATCGAGGACAAAATTTCTCGCTTTGCTGACAAAGACGGGCATCCCATTTTTCTGGAACCAGAGGGATGGCGGACTGTCGAATATTATGTCCAAGGGATGAGCACCAGCCTGCCCTTCGATGTTCAGGACGCTGCGATCCGGACGATTCCCGGACTCCAAGCGGCGACAATTACCCGGTATGGTTACGCTGTCGAATACGACGCCATCGATCCGTCCGAGATTTCCACGACGCTGGAGTCACGACGAGCTTCCGGCCTCTTTCTCGCTGGCCAGGTCAACGGCACTTCCGGATACGAGGAAGCTGCCGGTCAGGGATTGCTGGCTGGGCTGAATGCCGCGAATACGGTGCGTCGTCGACCTCATCGAACACTTGGCAGGGATCAGGCGTATATCGGCGTGATGGTCGACGATCTGGCGGTGAAGGCGTTCGACGAGCCTTACCGGATGCTCACTTCCCGCGCAGAGTTCCGGTTGCTGCTCCGGGCTGACACTGCCCACGATCGATTGACAAACATCGCTCTAGACGAGGGATTGATCGACGAACAGCACTTTCGCGAGATCGAAGACGAGCGGAGAATGGTCGATCGGGCCCTGGCGGATATCAGAGCAGTGAGACTGGCGCCGAGTGCCCAAATAATCGAGATGCTGGCGTCGGCAGGTTTTGGAGCATTCAACAAGCAGGCGACCATCGCCGACTTGATGCGCCGCCCCGGAGTGACATCACATCAACTGACGACCCTCAGCAAAGCACTGGGTATTGATTCGGTCCTGACTCTGTCCGACCGGCTCAAGGAACGATTGTCCGAGGAGTTGCGGTACGCCGCATTCGTCGAACGGGAGGCGCGTGAAGTGTCCCGCGGCGCGTCAATGGAGCGGCGCGCCATTCCGGAAGGAGTCGATTTCCACTCTTTGACTGGCTTGCGGTATGAGGCACGTGCCAAGCTGACCGCGCATCAGCCCCGGACGTTCGGTGAGGCGAGCAGATTACAGGGTGTCACACCCGCCGATGTGGCCGTGCTGCTGGTCCATGCTGCGCGCGCGGACGCCGGCGCCGACTGACGCTGCCAAGTTTCTCAGATGCGCATTCTCGTCCTATCCGACGTTCATGGGAATCTACCGGCGCTGGAGACTGTGCTTCAGCAACAGCTGAGTTTCGACAGGATCTGGAATCTGGGCGACACCGTCGGCTATGGTCCCTGGCCGAACGAGTGCGTCGCACTGCTAAGGAGCTATCCCGGCAGCGTCCACCTGGCGGGAAATCACGACCTCGCGGCAACGGGTCAGATCCCGACATCAGGGTTCAATCCCGTCGCCGCCGCCGCCGCAACCTGGACAGGCAGGCACCTGACGGATATGAACCAGGTTTGGCTCCGCGGCCTCGACTCAATACGAGTCGAAGGCGATGTTACCCTGGCTCATGGGAGTCCCCGGGATCCCGCGATGGAGTACATCTTGACAGCAGCACAGGCTGCCAGCATGTTCCCCTGGTTTTCGACCCGGACCTGCTTCGTCGGTCACACCCATCGGCCGATGGTTGCCGTCGATGGCATTTCAGTAAACGTCGAGCACCCATTTACGCCGAGAGATAAACAGTCATTTGATGTCTCGACGATGCGCGCATTGCTCAATCCGGGGAGTGTGGGTCAGCCACGAGACGGGGATTCCCGGGCGGCGTTCGCCGTCTACGATACGGAATTTGCGCGAGTCACCTTTCACCGCGTCGAGTACCCCATCGAAATCACTCGTGAGGCGATTCTGGACGCGGGATTGCCGCGCTCCCTGGGAGACCGATTGTTGCGCGGACTCTGACGCTGTTGGAGGATAATGTTGCGTGAGCGTTGTGTCCCGCACATACTACCCGCCGCACTGGGTGAAGACACCCAGATTCAGGAAAACGATGGAGCGCCATGGGTCTCGAATATCGTCGGATTATCGTCCCCGTTACTGGTGGAGAAGAAGACGAGAAGATACTTGCACTGGCCAATGAACTGAGCTCACACAAACAGATTTCGATAACGCTCGTTTATGTCGTCGAAGTTCCACAAGCACTTCCGTTGGATGCCGACCTTCCTGCTGAGATCGATCGGGGCGAGATGGTTCTCGCCCGGGCCCAGCAACTCGCCTCCCACCTGATACCGGCGCCCCACCAGCATGTCTCCACCGACCTCTTGCAGTCGCGGTCGGCTGGGGCGGCAATCGTCGATGAATCGATCGAGCGAGGAGCGGACGCGATTTTGATGGCGACCCGAATCCGGGTCCTCCATGGCAAGCAGACATCTGGGGAGACTGCAGCGTATGTCATCAAAAACGCACCATGCGACGTGC
>JBFWRO010000144.1:0-6912 GCA_050248865.1 Thermomicrobiales bacterium
AAGCGTACAATGTCGCCGGGCGAACTCCAGTGTTCAATGGGCATCGTGCGCCGCGTTGAACCACTGGTGGAAACGATTTCAGGGCGAAAGGGTGGGCGGAGATGTCAGCTGTCGTGTCAGAACGACCCGGGTCGTCGATCGGGGCAGGGATGCCGGGATTCGACCGGTTTAGCTGGTACTTCTTCCGCGTCTCCGGGCTGCTTCTCGTCGTGCTCGCCTGCGGTCACCTCGTCATTACTCACTATCTGAATGTCCCCTCTGAAACAGTTTTCGATTTCGTCGCCAATCGCTGGGCTAACCCGCTCTGGCGCCTCTTCGACTTCCTTCTGCTGATCATGGCCGTGTGGCACGGCATTTTCGGCATGCGCACGGTCGTTATCGACTGGGTCCGCGCTCCCGGCTGGCGACTCGTCCTCACCTCGCTGGCATGGGTCCTGGGCATCATCTTCACGGCCATGGGCACGATCACGATCTTCACCTTCGATGAAGAAGCCGCCCGCAACAACACCGGACCGCTCGCCGGAGAGATGTGGATTGCCGATCTCATCGGCTACTCGCTCTTCGCCTTCGCCATATTGACGTACATTGGCATGGCCCTCATCGGACTCTACATTCTCCGCCACATCAGTCTTGGCACGCGACCGGTCTACAGCGGTGATCTTGGCCAGTACGCCTGGGTCATGCACCGCGCCACCGGCCTCGGTATTTTGTTCTTTCTGCTGGTCCACATAATCGACATCATGCTCATTGGGCTCGGTCGCGACGTCTACGACGAAACGGTCGAGTTCTATGGCAATCCGTGGCTCCTGCTCATGGAAATCGTCCTGGTTGGCGCAGTGCTCTACCACACGCTGAATGGATTGCGAATCATCCTGATCGACTTCTGGGGCAAAGGCGTTCACTACCAGAAGCAGCTCTTCTGGGCCGCCATCGCCGGATCGATCCTGCTCACACTGCCCGCCGCGATCGTCATCATTCAGCATGAGCTCTAAGCGGCGGGTCGCAACAGAAAGGACGAACGCCTCGGCTTCCTGCGTGACAACCAGTCGTCATGCGGGTGTGGGGGACCGCCCTCGAAGTTGGGAATTCCGGACGTCGGCGCACGATCTACGAACGACGAACCAGGTCCCCATAGGTGGGTAGCCAGTAGCTCTCGTACAGCTCCGCATGCCCCGGTTCACAGAACCGCAAATCCCTGCCCTCGATGACCTCGCGCCAGAATTTCCGCGCAATCGGTCTGCCACACAAATCGCAGGAAACGCGCGCTGGATCGACATAACTTACCGGCAGTTCGATCCACTCCCCATCGCGAACACATGCGTCGCTCGCCTCTGTGGTCATCGCTTACCCTGCCTCACCCTGGACATAGCCATAATCGCGTGTTGCACCGGAAGGGGATACGAATCCATTCTCGATATCACGCAGAACCAGGTTCGGATCCCGTTCGGCAGGCGATCCGTATCCGCCGCCGCCGGGCATCAGCAACTTCACCTGGTCCCCCGGTTTCAACGTAATGCCGGAGAACTTCGATGGAGAATGGGTGCCAAATGCATCGACGAACGTTTTCCATTCGTCGGACCCTGCGGCTTTGAACCACAGCCCTCCCCGCGCTCCATTGCCTCCCCCGAGCACTCCCCACGGATCGGTCTTCATCCTGTTCAGCAAGGCACTCACGGTCACCTCGGTCTGCACCGTCAGAATGCGCTCCCCGCCCAGACCGCCTCGCCATTGACCCGGTCCGCCGGAATCAGGCAGCAACCGGTATTCCTCGATCAGAAACGCCGGATAGCGCGTCTCGAAAATCTCGACCGGCGTGTTCCTGCAGTTCCCATTGATCGTCACCACCATATCGTTCCCATCGAGCCCCTTTCGACCGCCCCAGCCCACGCCTTCGAAATGGAAATGGGCGTAGAGATCGCCGGACCGTGGATCGGTGCCGCCAAACAGGAACGGCGAAGACGTCCCCCCGCATGCCGCCACCACCCGGTCTGGTATGGCATGTTGCAGCGCTCCAAAGACCATGTCTGTGATGCGCGGGCTCGTCTCGGTGTTCCCTCCCGCCACCGGCGCGGGGAAGGAGCAGTTCACGATCGTGCCCGGTGGCGCAATGATCGTAAACGGCCGGTAACATCCTTCATTGCGCGGGATCGTCGGGTCGGTCAGGTGCAGAAACGCGTTGTACACCGCCGAAGCAGTCACCGCGTAGATGGCATTGACTGGTCCCGTGGCCTGGGGTGCCGACCCCGTGAAGTCCGCGATGATGTCGTCGTCACGCACGGTCAGTCGCAACGTCATCGGGAACGAGCGGTCGCTGATTCCGTCGTCCTCGATCACATCCTCGAATTCGTACACGCCGTTCGGGATCGCGCGAATCTCCGCCCGCATGCGCTTCTCGGCGATGATCAGCAACTCCGCTGAGGCCTCGCGCACCAGATCTTCCCCATAGGTGTCCAGAAGCTCGATCATCCGGGTTTCGGCCAGATCGAGTGAGGCCATCATCGCCCGGAAGTCTCCGAACGTGACCTTCGGGGTGCGGTGATTCGCCAGAATGATTTTCCAGATGTCGGGAACATCCTCTCCCCGGCGTTTGATCTTCACCGGCGGCAGCAGCAGCCCTTCCTGGAAAACCTCGGTGGCGTCTCCGGAAAGGCCGCCCGGCGTTTTCGCCCCCGGTTCGGACATGTGCGCCACGTTCGCCACAAAGGCAAAGATCCGATCGTTGTAGAAGACAGGCTTCAACATCATGTGTTCGGGTACATGACCAGACCCCCGGTAAGGATCATCGTGAATCAGCACGTCGCCCGGTTCGAAGTGCTCCAGACCCAGCTCGTCCAGCGTCCAGTTCACGGTGAACTTGATGGTGCCGATCTGCGAAGGGCAGAACTCAGCCTGCGCCAGCATCTGTCCTTCGGGATCGAAGATCACGCAGGAGAAATCGAGCGACTCGTTGAAGATCGGCGAGTAGCTCGTCTTCATCATCGTCACCCCCATGTCCCGGCAGGTGGACGTCAGATAGTTGTCGATGACCGTCAGTGTTACCGGATCGATGTCAGGCATTGGTCGACTCCTGTGCCAGCGTGATCAGAATCTGCCCATCATCGAGCACGCTCGCCGTCATGTCAGGTTCGACGACGGTCGTCGAGCCCGGTTCTTCGATGACCGCCGGTCCAGCGATAACGGTCCCCGTAGAAATGGCATAGCGTGTCAGGATCGGCGTCGGCAGAAATCCGTGCCCGCGGTAAAAGACATCCCGCGTCCCTCGCGATGACTGGCCACTTGCGTCAGGAACCACGCGCAATTGCGGCGACGCGCGCCTCCCTGATGCTGTGACCCGGAACGACACCAGCTCGATGATCTCGTTCTCGATCGCGTAGCCATATTTTTCTTCGTGCGTCCTGATAAACGTTTCGTAGGAGCGGTTCAGGCCACCAGCCGTGATGGCTTCCGCGGGAATCTCCACTTCCTGTTCGTAGTTCTGGCCCAGATAGCGCATGTTGATCGAATAACTGAACGCAGGGTCGCCAGGGAAACCTTCCGCGCGCAGCTCGGCCACAGCCGCTTCCCGAATGACCGCGAATTGGCGTTCCACCAGCTCGGCATCCACATTGTTGGATTTGAATGCCTGCGTCCAGATCTTGTCGACTCTCCTGTCGGCGATCAGCATGCCCAGCGCCGACGCATTGCCGGGATAGATGGGAATCAGCACGCGCGGTATCCGCAACGCCCGGGCCACCGACGCAGCATGCAACGGTCCCGCCCCGCCAAACCCAAACAGCGTAAATCTCCGGGGATCGTGTCCCCGCTCGATGGACACCATCTTGATAGCGCTGGCCATGTTCTCGTTGGCGATTTCCACGATCGACGAGGCCAGTTCGATAAGCTCCATTTCGAGCTGATCGGCCAGTGGTTGCAAAACCCGGCGAGACGCATCGACATCGAGCGACATCCGCCCGCCCAGGAAATAACCCGGATCGAGCCTGCCAAGAACGAGATTGGCGTCGGTTACGGTGGGCAGCTCTCCGCCCCGTGCATAACAGGCGGGGCCGGGTGCCGCTCCCGCGCTGTGTGGGCCAACACGCAGAAAACCGCCCGCATCGACCCAGGCAATGCTGCCGCCGCCGGCGCCAATCGACTTGATGTCGATCAGCGGTATCGCCGCCGGCACGCCCCATTCGATCTCATATTCGGTCGTGTGCTTCTGTACGCCACCGATAATCAGGCCCACATCCGCGCTCGTGCCGCCCATATCGAGCGTCAACAAATCGGGTTGCCCGGCCTGCATGCCAAGCGCTCCCGCCGCCAGCATGCCTCCCGCGGGCCCAGATTGCGCCGTCTGAATGGGGTGGTCCGCCGCCGCGGCCGCGCCCATCGCCCCACCGTTCGACTTCATGATCGTCCAGGGCGATTGCAAGCCGGCCGATGACAGCGATTCCGTCAGACTGCCGATGTACCGGTGCATCAACGGCTTCAAATACGCGTCAGCGATTGTGGTCGATGCTCGCTCGTACTCCCGCCAGATCGGCGCAACGTCGTGAGACACGGAGACCGGCAGCTCAGGCAGCTCGGCCTCGACGATGTCCCGCGCCTCGCGTTCATGGTTCGGATTGACGTAGGCGAACAGCAGGCACAGGGCAATGGCCTCGACACCGTTCTCCCGAAACGTCGCGCAATGAGCCCTGACCGCTTCCCGGTCGACAGCCCGCAATACCCGGCCCTCACTGTCCAGGCGCTCGGGCACCCCCAGCGCGTCTCGGCGAGAGTGGAGCAGCGGCTTCGGCTTCTGCCACTGGAGGTCGTACAGCCATCGCCGGTTGATTCGCTGAATATAGGGGATGTCCTCATGTCCCGCCGTCGTCAGGAAGCCGACCCGCGCCCCTTTGCGTTCGATCAGGGCGTTGGTTGCCACAGTTGTTCCGTGGACGAGCGCCGCGATGTCAGCAAACGGCAACCCCCCGCCATTGATCGCGTCGAGCAATGCCTGGCCCGGCTTGGCGGGAACCGATGGAGTCTTGAACGTGGTGATGTGACCGGAGCGCGGATCGAAGGCCACCAGATCGGTGAACGTTCCTCCGGTATCGATAGCCACCTGAATGGCCGCAGAATTATCCGTCATGGCGCACGCTGGCTCCCTCTCCGCTGCTTCCTGAATGCCTCAATGCAGGGTGCTTCCCTGACGTTCGAGTGCCTTCATCGCCACCCGTGTTGCCATTTGACAGGCATATGTAGCGTTTTTATACTGCGGGACGCTTGGTCCGTAAAGGATTTCCAACATCGCAGTTGAAGAAGCAGCCAGCGTGGGCTCAGTCGAGAGGAGGCGTCGGCAAGAGATGTCTGCACATACACTGTGACAGACACAGCACCGCGGATCGTCTGGTATTCGCGGAACGAATGCTTCGGGAGGATATCCATGGCCAACAAGATACTGACGTTCAAAGATCGGCAGCGCATGAAGGATGAGGCGATCATCGATTACGCCCATCACTACATCAATCGCCGCCAGTTCATGTTCAAGATGACCGCTGCCGGCGTCGCCGTCGCTGCGGCAACCCGAATTGGTGACGCCGTCGCCGCGCCTGCACCTGCTTCGCCGACCCGCCGTTGGGCTAAGCAGGCCGATGCCACCATTCGCATGATTAAGGGCAATCATGCCACCAACGATCCTGAAAACTGGGAGCAAATGGAGGCCGACTTCGAAGCCGCAAATCCCGGCATCGACCTGCAGGTCGAGTTCTACGACTGGGGCACCATGCCCGAGCAGTTGACTGCCGGTTACGCCAGCGGCGATCCATGGGACGTCGTCTATAACACCGATCAGGTCCTCGCCCGCTGGGTCTCCGAAGGTCTCATTGCCGACATCACGGCCATGGCCAATGACCCCTCCTGGGCAGCTGAGCGCGAGGCCATCGCCCCGTTTACTTGGGATGTCGTGAATATCGGCGGCGCCGAGTATGGCGTTGGCGTTCTCGGTGCGGTTTTCAATCTCTGGGCCAATCTCAACCTTCTCGAAGAGGCCGGCATCACCGAGTTCCCCACCACCCGCGAGGCCTTCCGCGAGGCAACTATCGCCACGACCAAAGATGGCGTTTACGGCTTCGAGCTCCGCGACACCGCGGTGAATTCGGCCTTCTGGGACTGGTTCCCCTGGATCCACAACGACAATGCCGACATCCTGACGGACGACTGGACTGCTCAGAACGTGTCGCCAAATGGCGCTGCCGGCACCCAGTTCCTCTCCGATTTGCAGTCGGTTGACAAGGTGACGCCGGAGGTCGGCGCTTACGACTGGGAGGGGCAGGCGGCGCTGTTCGCTGCCGGTCGAATAGCGATTCTGCATGATGAGTCGTGGCGCGCCACGGTCTGGGACGCCGATCCCGGATTACCTTTTGAATATGAAGCCTTCATGGCGCCATTTGGTGAGGATGGCACAAAGCAGACCGCCATGGGGAACTTTGGTTACGCCACGATTTCTGAGGAAAGCGATCAGAAGGAAGCTGCCTGGGAGTTCATCAAGTGGTGGGCAAGCGCAGACGTTATCAATCCGTACGCCGCGAAGATCGGCCTCCAGACAGTGCGTGTCGACAGCGTGCCGGAATACAACAACCCTCACCTGGAGAAGATTCAGGACGAGCTGGTGCCGATGGTTCAGCCACCCCAGATGCACATCAACTGGGCAGAGATGGTTCGCACCATGTGGCCAGAAGTCGAGCGGGCATACCGTGGTGAGCAGACCGGCGAAGAAGCCATGGCCAAAGCCGCCGAAATCATCAACGGCCTGATCTAGAAACGCACTCCTTCATCCGGGCCCTGAGGACCCTCGCGGGGTACGGGCTCGGATGAATCTCGCTCAGCATCGTCATTCCGGACGGCAAGGATCCGTCATTCCGAGCGAAGTCGAGGAATCTCTCGTTTGTA
>JBFWRO010000145.1:0-6901 GCA_050248865.1 Thermomicrobiales bacterium
TTTGTCGCGACCCTATGTCTATGCGAAAGTGCGGACCGGTCATGAGGAGCGCCCAACCAGGATGCTGCGCGCGACGACAAGATTTTCACAGTCAGATAAGGTTAGCGCCAGTCTGTCCTGCGTGCAGCCAGCAGGGGACCCTGTCGCAAGTCTAGAAGCGTTCGTATTCCTCGAGATCGAGGACGAAAACGGTTGCGGCGGCCTGCGGAGTAAGACCAGGAGTGTCTTCCGGCGCCTGTGCGCCCTGGCGGGCATGCTGGCGAATCAGATTCAGCACCGTATCGATCTGATCCTCAAATGCACCAATGAGCAACGTGGTATTGCCCCGGCGCAGAAAGCCGCCGGTGCTGGCCAGGCGGGTGGTTCGAAAATCATTCTCCAGAAGAGCGTCGACGACGCTGTCCGCATCGTCGTTTTGCACGACAGCGATGATGAGCTTGTTCACGAATCTTCACCTCCGTCTGCAGCCGCCACTGGCGGCCCGGTGGTTGAGTATAAACGACGATTCTCAGGCGACTGGCCTCCCCCGAGCACGTCGCTGGGCTCGGGCATCGAGGAATCCCTGAAGCATGAGCGACGCGGCAACGGCGTCGACCAACTCTTTGCGTTTTTGCCGCCGGCGGCCCGAATCGATAAGAGATCGTTCCGCCTGAACAGTCGTGAGGCGCTCATCCCAATAGGAAACTGGCAACTCCAGCGCCTCACCGGCAGTCTCGGCGAATTGCCGCACACCGGCTGCCTGGGGCCCCTCTTTACCAGACATCCCGGTGGGCAGGCCGACGACCAGCTGTGTCGCCTCGTATTGATGGGCGAGTTCCGCGAGCTCCTCAAGTTCCTGAGAGCCGCGCATGACTACCGCCACCGGACTGGCGACGGTTTGACCGGCATCGGACACGGCGACGCCCACCCGGCGATCGCCCACGTCAATTCCCAGCAATCGGCCAGTGCGACTCGTCATTCGATCACCACGTCGATGCGTCCGGCGTCGGAGGGAAGCCGGTGCGGGAGCCAGTCAGGGGAAAACGAAATCGTCGCCTGGGTTATCAGGGGGTTCGATTCGAGCAGCGTGATCGCATCGGCGGGCGTTTTGCCCGTCAAGCTGTCGAGAAGCGCATCGAGCTCTTCCTGGGGGATTTCCACCCTCGCCTCACCATCTATTTGCGCCAGCATCGAAATCGTTCCGTTTGCATTGCCGGTCTCCACGGGCACCTGGTAGGCGAGTGTCTCGGGTAGGAGCTCATAGGCGGAGGGAACCTGCGACTCGAGGGACTGGATCGCCGCCGGATCGAGCGCCTCCGTCGAGAACGCCAGGGCATCGAAACTGATCGAGGCATCTATCGTCACAGCATCGGCCTCCTCGCCGGCGCCAACCGAGAACTCCCGGGTGAAGGAGCGCGTCACGAGTGTCGAGGGAATCACTCGCCGGTTTCCGGATAGTTCCGATGTTGCAGCAAGAGCCCTCAGTGCGTCCTCGGTTCTGGCCTCCAGGGTGTCGAGATCCTGCTGAGTGACGATCGTCCGGACCTGATCGGATCCGCCAGTGACGGGTGAGGCCCGATTGCTGAAATACACCCCATTTTCCAACTGGCCGCTGAGCATGCCGATGTCGATGTTGCCACCGGCTCCCGGAGTAGCCGCGGCAATATCAGCGGTGGTTTCACCTGCCACACCGCTTTCCGCCGATCCGGGGACTGTCACCTCCTCCGGAAAAACGTACAGAGCACCTTCGAAGGTCTCTATGGTGGTGCCCGCCGGAATGATAATGACCCCGCTGCCGGGATTGCGCAGGGTGAGGGTGCCGGTGGCGGCCGTGCCGCCGATGGTTTCCGTCCCGGTTGCTTCCGCGGAGAGCGTCATGCTCAAATCGAATGACACGGATTCCGATGGGATGGCCCCCGGCGCCGACGCGAGATCGACCTCCGGACGAGCCACAGTAAAAGCGATCGTCGACGACACAGGCTCCGTCTGAAGCGCGAGCGTGACGGTCGCTTCCCGGAACAGAAACCAGTACACAGCGAGTGCAAACGCCGCCAGAAGTCCGAGAACGGCCGCGCCCAGCAACAGGCGGGAGAGCGGCACTCCTTTGCCACGTGAGGTCGATGAGATTGCTCCTCCGCCGGCTGGCTGCAACGTGGTCGTTGTCGTTCCCGCCAGGATCTGGTCCCGGAGGGATGCAATATCGATCGGTTGCTCAGATTCGGGTCGATCCGGACTCTCGGCGTCCTCGTCCGGGATGCTGGCAGGAATGTCTTCTTCAACCGGAATCGCCAGTGGCACACCGAAGAGGGATGCCAGTTGCCGGCGCAAGCCATCCGCGGTCTCTACCGCGATTGCCACGTGTTCTCGCTCGGCGGCCAGAGCCAATGCCCGGAACTCGTTGGCGGTCAGCAGCAGCGACGCATCAGGCGAGATGCGAATGGTGACAGAGTCACCATGGGCCTCTCGCAACTGCACGATGACCTGGGCAAGCGACATGCCCGGTCTGACATCGACAATCATCGATACAGCCTGGAGTCTGCAGGCAGCATTGACGATCTGCCTGTCGTCATGCGAGTCACGATCTGGAATTCAGGAGCGATCGCACCAATGGCTCGATGGAGGCGATTGCGGCATCCAGACCCTGCGCATTTCGTCCGCCGGCTTCGGCGAGATCAGGGCGTCCCCCGCCTTTGCCATCGACATGTGCAGCTGATTCCCGAACCAGATCCCCTGCTTTTACCCCACGATCGATCACATCGCGCGTGACCATCGCCAGGATGCTCGGGCGCTCGTCGACAATTGCGCCGATGACCACGACGCCCGAGCCAACCCGGTCACGCACGCGGTCCCCGAGCTTGCGAAGATCGTCGCGGCTCTCGACGCTCACCTTCGCAGCCACAACCTGGACACCATCTACCGAAACGGCGGTCCCAAGCAGGTTGTCAATAGAGGACCCGGCAAGTTCTCCGCGCAGTCTGCCGATCTCCCGCTCAGCATCTCGCAGACGCTGACGAAGCGCCGACACGTGATCGGGTAGCTCCGGCCAGGGAGTGCGCGCGTCTCGCGCCAGGTTGTCCAGCGTTGCCTGCTGTCGCAGCATCCGCTCGATCGCGGCATCGCCAGTCAGCGCTTCGATCCGGCGGACGCCCGCGGCGACACTGCCTTCGGAGATGATGAGTAGTGGGCCGACTTCGCCCGTGTGGCGGACGTGTGTCCCTCCGCAGAGTTCCTGTGAGAAGTTGTCGATGCTCACAACGCGAACGGTGTCACCGTATTTCTCGCCGAAGAGCGCCATTGCGCCGCCTTCGACCGCATCGCCGTACGACGTCTCCCTAGTGCTCACCGGAAGCGATGCCAGGATCTGCTCATTGACGATTTCGGACACCCTGCTGACTTCGTCTGGTGACATTGCTACCAGGCTGGTGAAGTCGAACCGCAGCCGGTCGGGGGCGACGAGTGATCCGGCCTGATGGGCCTCATCCCCCAGAACGATGCGAAGGGCTCTATGCAGCAGGTGGGTCGCCGTGTGGTTGCGCATGATCGCCTTGCGCCGTTCGGCGTCGATTCTCGCCTCTGCGGTTTCGCCAACCTGCACAAAACCTTCGGCAACGATTCCCCTGTGAACATGCAGCCCGGGCGTGGGTTTGAATGTGTCATCGACGCTGACGAGACCAGTATCCGTCCTGATGTGCCCTTTGTCGCCGATCTGGCCTCCAGACTCCCCATAGAAGGGGGTGCGATCGAGAACGATCTCGATCTCCTGACCGGCATCGGCTGTCGCCAGTGACCCTTCGGCGCCGAGGAGCGCCACGATGCGTCCCTGGCCTTCAGATTCCGCATAACCCGTGAAGACAGTCGGCAGACCGCCATGCTCCGCATAGAGTCCGGCGCGATCGCGCGAGGTGTCCCGAAAGGCGTTCCCGCCGCGGCTGACTTCCCGCTGACGGCTCATCGCAGCCTCGAATCCCGCATGGTCTACTGACATCCCGTGTTCCCGGGCCAGGTCGACTGTCAGGTCGAGAGGAAATCCGAACGTGTCGTACAGGCGGAAAGCCGTATCGCCTGGAAAGACGATGGAAACGTTCTCGCCGCGTTCCCTGGCCGCGCTCATCAGACTTTGCGCTTCGTGGTGGAAACGGGTCATTCCGGCTGTGAGCGTTCGCCCGAACGTTTCTTCCTCGTGATGGAGCACCCGTTCGATCTGCGACCGCCGCTCCTTCAAGTTCGGGTAGTCGTCGCCAAACTGGCCGATCACGACTCCGGCCATTTCAGAAAGGAATGGCTTCTCCAGCCCAAGGCGGCGTCCATAGCGTATCGCTCGCCGCAGCACTCGGCGAAGCACGTAGGACCTGCCCTCGTTTCCGGGAAGTACACCGTCGGAAATGAGAAAGGTAGCGGCGCGACTATGATCGGCAATGACGCGAAGAGCGCGATCGGTGTCTGGATCGTCTCCGTACTCAACGTTCGCGAGACTGCCCGCGCGCTGGATGATGGATTGATAGAGATCCGTGTCGTAAATCGACTTCACGCCTTGCATCATCGCGGTCAGGCGTTCGAGCCCCATGCCGGTATCGACGTTCTGTTTTGGCAGGGGCGTCCGCGTTCCGTCGGCAGCTTGCATGAACTCCATGAACACGTTGTTCCAGATCTCGAGGTAGCGGTCGCTCTCGCCGGGACCTCCACCCGTGTCCGGTGAATCAGGATCGAGATCGAAATAAATCTCAGAATCCGGTCCGTTGGGACCGGTCGGTCCGACCGGTCCCCACCAATTGTCGGAGAGCGTGCCGATCCGTTCCTCGGGCACACCAATTTCATCTCGCCAGATGGCGAATGCGTCCTGATCGTCGGGATGGACCGTTGGATAGAGACGCTCAGGATCGAGTCCCATCACTTCGGAAAGGAATTCCCATGACCAGGCGAGCGACTCGCGCTTGAAGTAATCGCCAACGGAGAAGTTTCCGAGCATGAAGAAGAAAGTGCAGTGACTCTCGTCTCCGACTTCATCGATGTCAACCGTGCGGAAACATTTCTGAACCGACGTCATGCGAACCGAAGGGGGCGTCTCCAACCCGAGAAAATAGGGCGTCATCTGCTGCATACCAGCTGTGGTGAGCAGTACTGTAGGGTCGTTGTGCGGCACGAGCGACGAACTCATCATTTCACGATGGCCACGCTCGCTGAAAAAGTCGATGAACGCCCGGCGAACTTCGGCGCCGCTCATCCACCGGTGGCCAAACGATGGCCTCGGTGTGTCGGTTGGGTTCATGCGTCGTATATCCTGCTGAAAAATGCTGGGCACGAAACGTCGAAACGAGGGAGATCACCTCGCGGCGTGCTGCGCGATTCTGCCAAACTCTTTGCGATTACGACAACTCTCCCGGCGCAGGTCTGCCCCTGAGAGAGCCTGACAGGATGAAATTCCGTCATGTCTCTGCCTGATCCCGGGAGCGTGCCCACTCCTTCACTTCGTTGACGATGGTGGCGACACTCGCTGATCCGCAACGGAGAACGGGAATTCCGTGTCGCCTGGCAACGCGGTTCACCTGGTCCGTGGTGCTGTGTGCAATCTGGGAGACGATAACCACGACCACATCAGCGCTGGTCAGGATATCGCTCACGTCCCGCTCGCGGCGGACCGACTCGAAATGCGGCGGAATTTCTCTGAGCGACCCTCCTTCGTCCTGCACAGCGCTTCGCACCATGGACCGAAAGGCAGGATGCCCGCCGGCAATTACCACGTTCAGACCAGACAGGCCCGCAACCGGAGCGGGATGCTCCGGCCGCTCGTCGCCAATCGACGATTGCAGCATCCCCTTCCGGCGTCGTTCCAGTGCATAGGCCTCTTCGGATTCTCCAGCTTCATGCAGAATTCTCTCGGCATCGCGGATCGACTCCGCGGTTGTCGCTTCCTCTTTTGCCGCAAGCACAATCGATTGCGTGGCCGGCTTCTTCCAGCCCAGGCGCTCAGGAGCAAAGATGAGAAGTGCGGCGAGGGGGAAAGCCTCTGAAGGTGGGATGAGGCAATCGATGATAGCCATGCGAACGGTCTCCCTCTCGAAATCCGACCACGCCTCATCGGCGCCAATCAAGGCGATCTCGACCATCCGCATCAGAATTTCCCGTTCACCGGACTGTTCCCGGCCCGGCACAGGGTGCTCGAGGAGTTCGATGAGCAACCGCACCTGCGTGTGCGGGGACGGATCTCCTCGGTCGTCGTCGAGAAGCGCCTGAATGACCGGGCCGCTTGTCGCCGGGTCGTCAATTTCAATGCAGAGAATCAGAAAAAGATCGAGGGCTTCGGGCTTAGGCTGGGGTCGTCGCAGCTCTTTGGCGAGCAGATCGAGCACGCGATCGAGTTTTCCGGCGCCGATGAGCGTGTAGGCATTCGTCAGAATGTCCGGCTTGGCCCCGGGAGAGTCATGTTTGTCGCCATATCGCGTCGATGTCATGGTCACAAGATGCTACGATCTGCAGTGAGAGGCAAGGCTACGCCGGATGATCGACTCCACGGCTGCTTCGAATACACCGGGATTGTGGCTTTCCATGAGCGAGCGTGAGCCTTTACGGCCGTTCGACGGTGTCGAGCTCTGGAGCGTCAACAGCGAGACGTTGATGCTTTCGCTGGTGCGGCTGTCCCCGAATACAATCGTCCCACAACATCACCATGTCAACGAGCAAGCTGGAAGTGTGGTGAGTGGAAGGCTCACGTTCACGATCGGCGAAGAGTCCCGGGATGTCGTTGCCGGGCAGGGTTACCTGATTCCTCCTGGCGCGCCGCATGGCGCCGTGGCCGGTCCGGATGGGTGCCTGGTCGTCGAGGTGTTTTCTCCTCCCCGGGACGGGTATCGCATGCCTGCATCGTTGTCAGAATGACTGGGTCACCATCGAAGTCGGTATGCGAAAAGGTTTTCAACTTTCGAAG
>JBFWRO010000146.1:0-6888 GCA_050248865.1 Thermomicrobiales bacterium
CCGGACTCTCAGTCGCCACGACTGATGTCAAATGCTCGCAGGGCGTCGCCTCAAGCGAAAATCTCCTCGTCACAACAGAGATTTGCGCTGTGCCCCTCAGCGAGACGCCTGTACACATGAATCACGGACGCCGCCACCGTCTCCCAGGAGAACCGTTGCGCGGCGATATGACCGTTTAGACCCATGCTGGACGCAAGAGTCGTATCGCGGAGGATGGAAATGAGCGCGCCCGCATGCTCTTCCGGTCGATCGAACGGCACCAGATAGCCGGTCTCGCCGTCCTCGACCGTAAAAATTAGTCCTCCCGCCCGCGAGGCGACAACCGGTGCGCCACAAGCCATCGCCTCGACGGCCACCAGGCCGAATGACTCATATCGTGACGGAACGCTGACGACGTCAGCTGCCGAATAGAAAACAGGCAACTGGTTCTGCGGCTGGGAGCCAAAAAGTCGGACGCGTTCATCGATGCCCAGTTCCACGGCTCGACGTTTCAGCGACGCCAGCGGGCCGATGGGCATTCTGGCATCGTCCAGGTCCCCGCCTACGATTGCCAGAAGTGCAGATGGACATGCACGAGCGACAGCGGCAAAAGCATTCAGCAACGTGTCGGTACCCTTGATCGGATCGATGCGACCGACGAACAGTACAACCTGCTGATCCTCGGAGAATCCAAGCTCAGCTCGGCTTTGCGACCTGTTGCGAGGCGTGAAAAGCTCCGTATCGACTCCAGGTGGGATCGTGCAGATCTTGCTGGCAATTGCATGCTGACGCCAGATCAGATCGGCCCGTTCGTCAGGATTGGCCGCGATAATACTGTCGGCGACTCCCACCAGACGCTGTTCGCTCTTTGCCCGGACTGGCGTCTCCTGCTCCTCGACCGGAGAAACCCGATTCTTCATGTGCGCGGTCGTATGGAACATCAGGGTATACGGCGTGTTCCAATAGCGGCGCAAAATCTCAGCCGTGAGGCCCGAGAGCCAGTAGTGGGCATGCACGACGTCATAGCGAACACCGGCCCGGAGAGCGTAGAGGGCCATCTGTTCAGCAAATTCTGGAAGGAGATTGCGGAGGGAGTTCTTGTCGACGGGTTCCGGTGGACCGGCGGCGATGGAGATGACGTTGACGTTTTCGCAGATCGATTGGATTTCTGGGGTTTCTGAAGAGGTTCTTCGCGTGAAAATATCGACGGGGAGACCGAGTTCGGCAACGTGGCAGGAGAGCTCGCGAATATACACATTCATGCCGCCGGCGTCCTTGCCACCAAGGTTAGCCAGCGGCGAGGTGTGGACCGAGATCGAGGCAACTCTGCGGAGACCGTCGGTTTCATAACCGAACACCGACGGTCCGAGGTACGGGTAGCTTGAAGTCACAGACAAACCTCAGCTTGTAGTGCCAACAAATCCGCAGAACTGCTGGCAAGGCAATTGAATCGGATGTGCACGCCTGAATCACCGTAGCCAGGTGCCCGCGGAGGGATTCGAACCCCCGACGCCCGCCTTAGGACGGCGGCGCTCTATCCTCTGAGCTACACGGGCCTTGCGGCTGCAGCCAAGCACAGTATACGCCCGGCCTGCGTTTTTTGGAGTTCGTTTGGTGATCGTTCTATGCTATGCTGCGCGTTGCCTTTCGGGGAGTAGCGCAGTCCGGTTAGCGCGCAGCGTTCGGGACGCTGAGGTCGGAGGTTCAAATCCTCTCTCCCCGACCAGAAAGAGGGGAGCCCAAAGGCTCCCTTTCGTGTCTCCAGCGATCGTCAGTTGCTTATGACAGGCGAGTCGATGAGTCCAGGCAATCGCCAGCAGCGCGCTCCGGCATTCCGCCACCTTCCATCGGTCTCGAGCGTTGTCGAAGAGATCCGCCGGGATGGCCTTCGAACGGTCGACGACCGCTTTCTCGTGCAAACGGTCCAGAGTGCAATTGCTGATGCTCGGCAGCACATTGGCGCAGGCGAGCAGGTGACCCGGCAGGACATTGTCGAAGGGGTGACTCAGCGCCTTTCGCACCTCGAAACTGACCGCCTGGCAACGGTGGTGAACGCCACTGGTGTGATCCTGCATACCAATCTCGGCCGAGCGCCGGTCAGCGCCGAAACAGCCGCCGCTATGGCCCGAGTTGCAGCCTCGAACGTTGCATTGGAGATCGATCCGGCCACAAATGAGCGTGGGGGTCGCATGTCGGAGTTGACTGCTCTCATGCAGGCACTGACCGGGGCCGAGGCCACCCTCGTTGTCAACAACAATGCCGCGGCAGTGTTGCTGGTCCTGTCTGCGCTCGCTGCCGGCAGAGAGGTGATCGTCTCGCGTGGCGAGGCGGTCGAAATCGGCGGCGGCTTTCGGATTCCCGACGTGCTCCGGCAAAGTGGCGCCACGATGGTCGAGGTTGGCACCACGAATCGAACCTATTCTCGTGACTATCAGGCGGCGGTCTCCGACCGGACCGCGGCAGTGCTTACCGTCCATTCCAGCAACTTCCGCGTCGAGGGCTTCGTGGCCACACCAGACCTCCGTGAGTTGGTGAGCGTCGCTCATGACGCGTTGGTGCCGATGGTCGATGATCTGGGCAGTGGATCGATCCTGCAACCTTCCGATTATGGACTTGGGCACGAGCGCACCATTGGCGAATGCATTGCATCTGGCGTCGACATTGTCACCGCCAGTGGTGACAAGCTCCTCGGTGGACCTCAGGCGGGACTGATCTGTGGTCGAGCAGACCTGATTGCCCGCATCGAGCAACATCCACTGGCACGAGCCGTCCGCGCCGGAAAATCAGTCCTGGCCGGGGTGGCCGCGACCTTGCGGCACTACGTGCGTGGTGAAGCAAAGTCGGCGGTGCCGGTATGGCGCATGATCACTGCACCGGAGGAGGATATTCACCTCAGAGCAGTTCGGCTCGAATCTGAGTTCCAGCAGTTTCACGATCTGCTGAGCGTGCTTCCCGTTCGCTCGACGATCGGCGGCGGCTCGCTTCCGGGCGCCACCTTGCCAAGCTGGGCTCTTGCCATTTGCCACGATGACCTCGACTCGATAGCGGCCGCATTCAGAACCGGTACGCCTGGTATCTTCGGTCGAATTAGTAATGACCAGCTCTTGCTCGATCTTCGCACCGTCGATCCGGACGATGACGCCAGAGTCGCCGCGGCAGTTCAGGCGGTTCTCCTGCCGCGCACCGGATGAGACCGGTCGTCGGCCGGACTTTGGGGCGGATCGCCTTCACCATCATCCAGATGAGACCGGAGGCGCAACGAGACGGGCTGCAAACGCGCCAGCTTTTCTCGCGCACTGTCGAGGTGTTCAATTGTTTGAGTCGGCGCCTTGCGTCGACAGCTCGGCTGACCAGTGCATCCGCTGGTCATCATCGCCCGGCTAATTGAGCTTCTTGCGACCTTCACGCAGATCGCGAAAGTAGGGGCTTCTCGGCGGGTAGAGCTGCTGGTGCATTTCTGGAAGCAGTTCCAGATAGGTGCGAACTTCGGCGAAGGTGATCTGATCGTCTTCCGCCTGAGCGATAGCCAGTTCGGAGCGCAGGTGCGCCGCGTACTCTTCGTACTGCTCCCGTTGCAATTTCACAATGGTTTGCAAAAGCTCCTCGCGCAGAGCACCTGGTGTTGGCGGCGGTAGTTGCGGAAGTTCATCCAGCAACGTCGCACCGTGTCGGGCCAGATGCGCGTCCAGCGAATCGAGGAGATGCGACGCGTGCCACTCGGGAGGAATCGCCATCTCCCGCATGATCGTCATCAGTTCGCGATTGCGCGCATCTCGCAGCAGAGATATCGGTGCAGCATCGGCGAGGTCGACGACGATTGGCAGATATTTGATGAAGAGTGCGACGAGATGGTCCTCAGTACGCAAAATCGGTCGTGTGGCGCCCGCGACGGCCGGATCGAACGCGACTGTCAGAGCCCTGTTTCGAGCCTGGGCGACACGTGATTGCACAACAGCGAACGGGAAGTCTAGCTCGCGGCTGATTCGTTGTACATAATGACTACGATCGACTGGATCGGCAATGCGTTGCAGAAAGGGTCCGAGTTGATCGATCGCTCTCCGCTTCGCAATGACATCGGAGCGGTCGACGCTGCGCAGGATATGATCGATGACGAACTCCATGTACGGTCGTGCCGCGTCGATCTGCCGGGTCCAGGCGTCGGGATTGCTCCGGATCAGGGAATCGGGATCTTCACCTTCCGCCAGCTCGACGATGTGGACTTCCGCATCGAGCCGCTGAGCAATGCGAAAAACGGTGCGCGGGTCGGCGACGATGTCGGACACCTGATCGAGAGATACGTGTAACGACTCGATCGCTCGCATGGAGGCCAACTGCCCGGCCGCATCGGCGTCGAGCGCCAAAACCACCCGTTTGGTCAGACGCTTTACCAGATCGACCTGCGCTTCGGTCAAGGCCGTGCCCATCGCGGCGACGACGTTGCGGAAGCCATGCTGATGGGCGGCGATGACGTCCATGTAGCCTTCGACAATGATCACCCGATTCTCTTCGCGGATTGCGTCCCGGGCGAACGGGAGGCCATAGAGAAGCGAACTCTTGTCGAATATCAACGATTGAGGGGAATTGAGGTACTTTGGCTGTTCGTCACCGAAAGCCCGTCCACCGAACCCAACGATCCGTCCATTGCCGTCATGAATCGGGAAGAGAATCCTGTCGCGGAAACGGTCGTAATAACCCCCTGTTTCGCGTCGTTGGAGAAGGCCCGCATCCGCCGCCGCCTCAGGATCGATACCGCGCGCCGAAAGCTGCTTGAACAGGTAATCCCATCCATCAGGAGCGAGTCCGAGACCGAACTGCTCGATCATTTCCCGCGAGACACCGCGAGACTCGAGGTATTGACGCCCCTTGTCGCCTGCGGCGGATGTCATGAGGACAGTGGAGAAGTAGCTTGCAGCGATTGCATGGAGCTCGAGAAACCGCTCGAGCCGCGGATCCGCGGCTGGTGCTGAACGGGGCCGGGCCTCGAGCGAGACTCCGGCCCGTTCTGCCAGCTCTTGGAGGGCCTGGCGAAAGTCGATGTGCTCCCGCTCCATATAGAACGTGAACAAATCTCCACCCTTGCCGCAGCCAAAGCAATGAAAGTTCTGGCCCTCAGGAAAAACGACGAACGAAGGAGTTTTCTCCTGGTGAAAAGGACAAAGCCCTTTCATATTGCGACCAGCACGCTTGAGTGGCACCTTCTCGCCGATGAGATCGACGATGTCAAGGCGCTCTCGTATCTCAGTGACGGGGTCTCGATTCATTATTTCGAGTCATTTCAATGGCTGGGCAGAGCCCAGTACTGCGGGACGTAGAGCTGCTCGAACGTTTCGACGGCATACCGGTCGGTCATGCTGGCAACGTAATCGGCGACGATCCTCTGAACCGGATCTGACCCGGCAACGTGCCGGAACTCGGTTGGAATTGCGTCGAATCGCCGATCATAGTAGCCGCACAGCATCTCGACGACCTGTCGCGCTTTTTTGGTGTTGCTCGTTTCATTCATTGGTCGGTACACGGCGTCGAACAGAAACGATCTGAGCGCGTTCGCTGCTTCGAGAGTCTCCGGCGACATTCGAATTTCTCCCGCGCCGTTGGTCACGTTCGAACTATGAACGATATCCGAAACGAGCGTGTCGATGCGGGTCGCATGGCTTGCTCCCAGTCGCGTCACGACCAGCGGTGGAATCTGCTCTTCGTTGATGATGCGAGCGCGAATCGCATCGTCGAGATCGTGATTGATGTATGCGACAGCGTCGGAAATCCGCATCACTTCGCCCTCCAGCGACCGAGACCGCCGGGAGATGGCGCCGGTGAGTTCATCGTCCGGTTTGGAGTGGTGAAGGATGCCATCCCGCACATCGTCCGTCAGATTGAGTCCAGCTCCGTCCTTCTCAAGAATATCGACCACACGCAGGCTTTGCTCGTTGTGGCGGAAACCAGGCAAATACCTTTGGAGGGCTGTTTCACCAGCGTGACCGAACGGGGTGTGACCAAGATCGTGCCCCATCGATATTGCTTCGATCAGATCCTCGTTCAGTGCCAATGCCCGGCCGATCGTGCGGGCGATTTGGGAGACCTCGATCGTATGAGTCAATCGGGTGCGATAATGATCGCCGGCTGGCGCAATGAAAACCTGCGTTTTGTGCATCAGACGCCGGAAACTCTTCGAATGGACGATCCGGTCTCGATCGCGCTGAAATGCGGTGCGGACGTCTGACGCAGGCTCGGGTTGCGGTCGGGTCGCATTCCGGCTCCACCGAGCGAGAGGCGCCAGATCGCGAACTTCCTGAAGCTCCCGGCGTTCGCGCGGATTTGCGCCAAGGTCCGTAAGTTCATCGGCGCGTCGGTGTGGTCTGCGGGTGCGGGCTGGAGCGTTCATCATTCGGCTTCGCAAGTCATTCGCTGATCGGGTCGAGCGGCGCCAGACTGGCCATAAACCGTTTCCTTCCATGCCGGGCGAATTCGATTGCCAGTTCCTGGTCATCCCGCCGATCGGTGACCTCCAGAATCCGGCCCTCACCAAACTTCGAGTGAAAGACGCGCTCACCCGGGGCGTATTTCCGCACCGGTGGCGCATAGCCCACTGGTCGCGCCGGAGCCTGTCCGGAAGATGTGAAACCCTGCTGTGCCCGCGTCGCCAGACTCGACATTCCCCGCGGGCTGAGCGCCGCCTTCCGCCCGACTTCTCGCACGTGTTGATTGGGAAGACTGTCGAGGAACCGCGATTGCACGCCCAGCTGAAAGCGACCGTAGCTGATTCGCGATCCTGCCCTGGTCAGATAGAGCATCTTCTGCGCGCGAGTGATGCCGACGTAGAACAGCCTGCGCTCTTCCTCGATCGCCTGGGGATCGTCGAACTCCGCCTCGATTGCCCGGCTCACAGGAAGAAGACCCTCCTCCAAACCGGTA
>JBFWRO010000147.1:0-6848 GCA_050248865.1 Thermomicrobiales bacterium
ATGCCCCACGGACAGCAAACGCATGACCTCATCAGGCTCACCGTGCCGCCGAAATTCACAGCACGCTTTGCCGCCCGGTCCCGGTTCTTTGGGCAGCGTTCACTGACGTGAGCGCACGCGGTGAGGCATGTGAAACCCGGCCGAGAGAGTGCGCTGTTCACCACGCTGATGTGGAAAACAGGTCCGTAGTGTGTCAAACTGCTTCCACCTACACATCGATTCGGGGTGATGTTTCGGCAGTAATTGCGGTCCGGAGCAGTAGCCCCGCGAGATATCAGCGAGGGAGAAGCAAGGGATGACTCAGAAGCTGGATCTGATTGCCATGTTGCGTGACGCAAGCCCGGCCACGCGCCGCGAAGTGCTGCGCAAAGCTGCCGGTGTTGGAATCTCTGGGCCGGCCCTGCTGGCGATGTTGCACGCCAACGGCGTTGCCGATGTCGCAGCCGCCCCGGGCGCGGCGGGCCCTCGCGGTCTTCGCAGTGCCCAGGATAGCGAGCCGGTTCAGGGCGGCACAATGGTTGTCACCGGCCACCAGGAGATCGCCAGCCTCAGTCCTGACGACGATGGCCCCACGGTCCATTGGGTAATCGTTACCCAGATTCACAATGCGCTCCTGGAAATGGACGAAAACTACGTATTCCAGCCGGTGCTCGCCACCGATCTGCCAACCGTCAGCGAAGACGGCCTGACCTACACCTTCACCCTGCGAGAAGGCGTAGTCTTCCATGATGGCGAGGCCTTCACGTCTGAGGACGTGAAATACACCTATGAGTGGTACATGAACCCGGACAATGCGGCCGTCAATGCCAACCTCTTCTCGAGCGTTGCGTCCGTGGAAGCGCCCGACGACTACACGGTCGTCGTTACGCTCAGCCAGCCGAACGCAGCCTTCTATCCACAGGTCGCCACGACCTTCATCGTGCCTGCTCACTACCACGGTGAAATCGGGGAAGACGCATACAAGGCGGCTCCCATCGGTACTGGTGCATTCAAGCTGAAGGAATGGCGCGCTGCGGAGTTCACCGAGGTCGAGGCCTTCGAAGACCACTTCCGGGGGCGCCCGTACCTCGACGTCTTCCGGGAGGACATCGTTCCCGAGCCATCGGTCAGAGCGATTGGTCTGGAAACGGGCGATGCCCACTCGTCTGTCTGGCCGCTGACCCCGGAGGACAATCTGCGTCTTGCCGAAGACGACAACTTCGTCACCTTTGTGACCTCGGCGTTGTCGGTCAATCACTTCCCGCTGAACAACAACCATCCCGTCCTCGGCGACAAGGCCGTCCGCCAGGCGATGATGCATGCTATCGATCGCGAGGCTGTGATCGAGGAAATCTTCAGCGGCACAGCGGTCTTGGCTACGGCCAACCTGTCTCCCGCCATGGAGCAGTATTACAACCCGGAGGTCAAACAGTATCCGTATGACCCCGAAGCCGCTTCTGCACTGCTCGAAGAGGCCGGCTGGGTGCTCGGCGACGGCGACATTCGCGAAAAAGACGGGCAGGCCTGTCAGTTCACCTGCACCACGATCTCTGGTGACCAGACTCGTCGCCCTGAAGCCGAACTCGTGCAGCAGTATCTGCGCGAGGTTGGCATCGATATGCAGCTCGAAGAGGCGCCAGTCGCCACGATCCTCGAGCAAATGCGCTCCGGCGACATGGACGCCTCCCTCTACAACTGGACCTATGGTGGCGATGATGCCGATCCGGATGCTTCCGTGACCCTTCGCTCCGATGGAACGAACAACTTCTCTCATTTCAACAATGCGCGAGTCGACGAGTTGCTCGATGCCGGACTTCAGGAACTCGATCCTGTCGCCCGAGCGGAGATCTACAAGGAGATCCAGGCGATTGTTGCCGAAGAAGTGCCGTTCATCTTCATGATGTTCTGGAACTGGTACAACATCTTCTCGACGCGCGTGCAGGGGCTTCCGGAATCCGCCCTGGCTGGCGACCAAATCTATCGCAAGGCCAACGAGTTCTGGCTCGCTGAGTAGCCTCCTATCGTGTTCGGCGGGACCGGCAATCTGCTTCCGTTCAGGCTTACTGGCGAACGCGAAGCAGATGCCGGTCTGACTTCTCAAAGCAGGAAGTGTTCTCGTGCTTCAGTATCTCGTCGTGCGCCTTCTGCAGGGGCTGCTGGTCATCTTTTTGGTCAGTATTACGTCGTTCGGGATCATGCAGTTGGCTCCAGGAAGCCCAGTCGATATCCTGATCGGTGAGGCGCAGGTATCGCAGGAGCAGATCGACGCCATCACGAAAAAGTGGGGGCTCGACAAGCCCTGGTACGAGCAGTACGGCACCTGGCTCAGAAACGTCGTCACCGGCGACTTCGGGCGATCCGTCATTCGCACCGGGGTGCCCGTCCGCGACATGGTCGCCGAGGCTGCCCCGGTCACCCTCAAGCTGAACGCGCTGGCACTGCTGGTCGCCATCGTTATTGCCGTGCCCGTCGGCGTGACCGCCGCAATCAAGCGGTATTCGAAGTTCGATTACGCCAGCATGATCGGTTCCACCATCGGTATTTCGATGCCGAACTACTGGATCGGCCTGATGCTGATCATCGTTTTTTCCTTGAAGCTCGGATGGCTCCCTCCCTACGGATCGGGT
The DNA here is from genome assembly GCA_050248865.1 of Thermomicrobiales bacterium. Taxonomy (GTDB): domain Bacteria; phylum Chloroflexota; class Chloroflexia; order Thermomicrobiales; family UBA6265; genus JAHBVL01. The sequence continues at coordinate 2,607 of JBFWRO010000147.1, forward strand.
TCGTGGCAAGCCTATGTCATGCCCGTCACGGTGCTTGCCATCAATGAAATGGCGATCCTGGCCAGATTGAGCAGGGGATCGACCTCCGAAGCACTCTCCCAGGACTACGTGACCACCGCCAGGGCGAAAGGGCTGCGGGAGTTCTCGGTCATCACCAGGCATGTTGTCCGCAACGCGCTGCTCCCAATCGTCACTATTCTTGGCTACCGGATGGCATTCGTGCTGAGCGGCACGATCGTCGTCGAAACGGTGTTCGCCTGGCCGGGAATCGGCTCGCTGCTCTTCACCTCCATCGATCGCAAGGACTATCAGGTCGTGCAGGCCATCGTGCTCTTGCTGGCAACGATCGTTGTGGTGATGAATCTCCTCACTGACCTGCTGTACGCCTACGTCGATCCCCGGATTCGCATCCGGTGATTTGCAGGAACCCGGAGCCGCGATGGCGTTTTCACTAAGTCAGCAGCACGACGCAGCAGCACCTCCGGTAGCTCCCGGGCTCGATGTACGCGAGCATCGGTCCGAGCGACGACGAGCCTTCGAACGATTCATGCGCTACCGGCCGGGCGTGGTGGGGGGTATCGTCGTCATCCTGTTGGTGCTCATTGCGGTTTTTGCGCCGCTGATCGCTCCGTATTCTCCCTACGAGAAAGTCGGCAGCAGAGCCGACCCTCCCACCTCTGAGTTTCTGCTGGGCAATGATGAGATCGGGCGAGATGTCCTCAGCCGGCTCATCTATGGCACGCGAGTCGCCTTGCTCGTTGGCATCGGAGCCATCCTGATTGCGGTCTGCATTGGCGTGACGATCGGCGCCGCATCCGGCTACTTTGGTGGCCGCGTCGACACAATGCTTTCCAGAGTCGTCGACACGCTCATGGCGTTTCCGCTTCTGGCCTTGCTGGTCACCCTTTCCGCGCTCTTCGCGCCAAGCTTGCGGAATGTGGTGATCATCATCGGGATCACGGTTTGGGCGTCCTATGCGCGCCTTGTCCGCGCCGATGTCATGAGTCTCAAGGAACGGGAGTTCGTCTTTGCCGCCCGCGCCGTGGGCGTCGGCGATACCAGAATCATCGGGCGTCACATTCTCCCGAATATCGTCGGACCGGTGATCGTGCTCGCCAGCCTCGATATCGGCAGCATCATCATCCTGGAGTCGGCGCTCTCCTTTCTCGGACTCGGCGTGCGGCCCCCGACCCCCTCCTGGGGCGGAATGCTCTCCGCTGGACGCTCGCTCATGCGCAACGCCCCGCATATCGCCGTCGCTCCCGGTATCGCCATCATGATTACCGTTCTGGCCTTCAATCTCCTCGGTGACGGACTCCGCGACGCCCTGGACCCCCGCCAGCGCGGCTAAAACCTCCAGAACCCGCTATTACCATTGGCGCAATCGCGCCGTCACGCACCGCGTCCGCATGCTTTCTATGGCCGGCACGTACGAGAGCCTCTCTCCAAGAGACCAAACGAAAACCCCTCTCCTCGATAGGGGAGAGGGGCCGAAGTGCGTAACCCTTAGTGCGCTTCCGTGTACGTCTTGAATGCGTCCAGAATCGCTTGCCAGCCCTCTTGTTGAAACTCCTGTGGGAACTCATTCTCTGGGTCGAAATCGATCGCCACCCGCGTCGAACCGCCAAGGTCTTCGAAATCGACCGTGGCGTGCCGCCCATCAGTCATCGTGTAGGCAATTTTCTTCAGGTCCACGACTTCGTCATACGTCCCTTCGAAATCGAATCCCTGACTGCCATCCCGCGCCTCCATCCGGTGCGAGAAGGACCCGCCAGTCCGTACATCGTTCCTCGATGTCGGCGTGTGCCAGTCTTCCGACGCCGAGTTCCACGCCGTAATCCGCTCGGGATCGTTGTAGTACTCCCAGACTTTCGCCACCGGGGCATCGATTGTTGCTTCCACATGCAATGTTGTTGCTGACATCATCACTCCCTTGCCACATCGGCATCTTTGATATCCAGTCCAGTTGCGTCGTGCATACCGGACCGGACCGTTCCACGCATCTCGCCAGACCAGCGATTACTCCATTGTCGCCCGTCCTGCCAAGAAATCGACAGATGCTTCGCCGAACGTCTGAACCCGGCCCGTTGCTGCGCACGTTTTGAGTCTGCTCGCCGCACCACCCGGACCTGCTGACTTCGACACATGTGCGATCCCCGTCGACATCGATCACGACATCCTCGACATACATTCCGGCGGCCCCGAAGCGAAGGGCTGACAATCTCGCTGCGAGAGCCATGCAACTCCCGTTCGACAATCACATACGCGCCACCGAGATCACGCCTGGCTCGAAGCGACAGCTGGCATCGACACTCCAACCCAGGAGTAGCGGTGGCGCCCGGAGCGTCGGATTCGTCGACTCCCCCGACTGGCCGTCTCGCTCTCAGATCGGCTTCCCGCCAGTTGGAACGACGCGGAGCGCGCTGTACGATAATCCTCGAAACGTCGTATGAAAGGAGGTGCGGAGTGAAAACACCGGCGCGCATTCTCGGTCACCCCATTCACGCCCTGAGCGTGACCGTGCCCCTTGGCGCGCTCGTCCTGTCTGTCGTCCTCGACGTGATCAACCTGATCGACGAGCGCGAAATCTGGAAGGACTCCGCCTACGTACTGATCGGTCTTGGCGTCCTTGCCGGTCTGGCGGTGGCGGTGCCGGGACTGGTGGATTGGCTATCCATCCCCGCAAGTCACCCGGCAAAGCGGGTCGGTCTCCTGCACGCCGCGTCCAACATCATTGGACTCATTCTGTTCGCCATCAGCTGGTACCTGCGCTACGACCAGCCTGACAACTGGAGTACGGCCGCATTCATCTTGTCCCTGCTGGGCATCGGCGCGCTGTCGGCCGGCGGATGGCTGGGAGGCGAGCTGGTCTACCGCCACGGCATAGGCGTCGATGTGAAAGCGAATCCCTCGACGCGCTAGGAACCGATCGCGCTGACCACATCTGCGTCAGCGATCAGGCTATTCAGCGTGGACGATCGCGTACCCAAGCCGCGGCCAGTCCTCGCATCGTGGCCGCCTCTCTGCTTTGCTGTCTCACGAGGTGATGCCCGCCAGGGACTCGGAACCCACGCCACAGTTGATTTGGGACGGTGGATCACCTGGTCGATGACTCGAACAATCTTCCGAGGCTATCGACAACTGGAATCGCGATCCATCCTTCCGTCTTGGCAAGCTCAGTTTCATCATCGTCAGGATGTATAACAAGATCGAGCGACGCGGCTCGCGCAACGAGTGACGAGACCAGCGCATCAAATGCATGGTGACTGCGGACACATGCTGAGGAGATTTCGTGGGAGAGTTTCAGCCATGAACATTGGCACTGCAGTCTCTGAATCATGACTTCGAGCTCTAATCGGTACTTGCTCGAAGGCAATCCCCAGGCGTTGAGAGCAGCTGCGGGATAAACCTCGAACACCCGGCCGTCTCCAGATCGATCCACGACACCTAATTCAGACAATAGGCCGGCGCAACGCATCGCTGTTATTGCGATCAGATCGGACGAGACACTAAGTGGCCAGCGACCAAGCAGCGCCTGTGTCGCGAAGTCAGTTCGACGAAATCGAAGCCTGTCTCGATAGGAATTCGTCCACAGCGGGAATGATCTTGGAAGAGCTGGATCTCCTCGTATAAACTCCACAAACGGCTGCGGCCATCCAAATGGCGCGTCGATACCAACGACGTCGCATCGACGGGCTGCGTCCAGAATGTCTGCATCGGAAACGCCCACGACTAACTCTGATACGACAACCTGCTTGTCCCCCCAGTCCAGAATGCATAGTGCGGTATTCGAGGACTGTGACGCCAAGTCGATACCAAGAGTGCGCATTCGATGGAATTCCTCCTGGCCCACAGGCGCATTTCGAGATGCAGCTACCTCGAATTTGAAACCCTACCGCGACTGACTGATGCGCGTTGAGATCGGTCGCTTCCGACAGAATCACAATCTCGCTCACTTGGACCAGGTCCGCTCAATCGTCAAAGTTCCGGAGAACACCCACGAACGGAGCCTTCGACGAGTGTCGGCTCCCTGACCAACCCGGCGTCGCAGTGAGCGGAACTAACTACCTAGGTTCTGTGTTGGCTAGATTATGACTTTTGGGGTGAGAGAGATCGAAAGGATGATCGCTCCGAACGCGATCGCAAGAGCTACCATGATGATCGTCATAACCCTGTCGCGTGCTCGGTTTCGAGTTTATCTGTTTTTTGTCTGGTGACCCGCCAGGGACTCGAACCCCGAAC
>JBFWRO010000148.1:0-6867 GCA_050248865.1 Thermomicrobiales bacterium
TCGATCCCATCCCCGTCCCTGCCACCGAGAGGTGTAGCCACCACGCAAGCGTTGCCCCCCGTCCCACCTGTAGCCGCAACGCATGCGTTGCCCCCCGCCCCACCTGTAGCCGCAACGCAAGCGTTGCCCCTGCCCACATCGGCACCCGTTGCAACTCCTGCGTTGCTTCGTCTGGACTGCCAATCGGGAGGCAGCCTGTGGGCTTCCGTAATCAGCCTGGAGAGATTGGCATATCCCTGCGGGGATGACGCCAGCAGGGTAATGTGCGATTCGTCGGTGAGCGTCATTTCCGCGCCGGTAATCGGGAAAATACCCGCATCGTCGGCTGCTTTGGCGAACTCCATCGCACCATAGAGCCCATCGTGATCGGTGACCGCCAGTGACTGGTACCCCAACTCCAGCGCGCGACCAATCATCTCCTCGGCCAGAGAAGCGCCGTCCAGAAACGAAAATGCGGTGTGGAGATGCAGTTCAGTGTACATAAGGAAATAGGCAATGGGCAATAGGCAAAGGTAGGGTCTCGCTAAAAGGCAATGGCAATAGGCAAACAGGTCCGGATGTATCGTTTTTTGCCCTTTGCCCTTTGCCCTTTGCCCTTTGCCCTTTGCCCTTTGCCTCAATACTTCTGCTCGTACCAGCGGTTCGCGTCGCTGTAAATCGTTCGCAACGAGCCGTTTTCCAGTTCGATCCGGTAGTAGCGGCGATGAATTGGCTCGCGCCACCATTCATCGTCGATGCACCACACCTCATGGATATCGACGATCCGTTGTCGCTCCTGCCGGGCCCCAAAAAGCGCGACCGGCAGGTTCTGCTCGACTTCCACCCGAATGGGCTGCGGCTGGTTCAGGGGTCGTAGCTGATCAATGCGTGCCGGCGCTCGGGGATTCTTGACCATGGTTCCACCTCCACAATGTGATACAGGGGAGAATTGCCGTACCGTCGTTTCAGTTGCCGGGCCGCCGCCGCGATCGGCAACGTGCGGCGGGACCGCAGCCCCGGCAGCATGTCCTGCTTGGCGGTTTCCGAAACCAGACCGATCAATGCCAGATTCAATCGCTCCGCTGGTCCCTGCAGCTCCAGCGCCTGCAGACGGTGAGCGAGAATCTCGATAACCCGGTCGCACCCCACCGGTTCGCCAAAAGTCATTTCCTTTTCCCAGGAGCGGTGATCCTCGATCAGCACCTGCAACCGGGCCTGCCGGACATACCGGTGCTGCAATTCCGGACGGTTGAACGCCCGTTGAACCAGCTGACGCACGCCGATCAGCAGCATTTCCCGGCTGCTGGAGGGCGCAGGGAGGGTCAGGCTCTCGTTGATCGCCTCCTGGACCTCGCGGGGGCGAACCGTGGCGTCATCGATGCCGTTGGCCAGATGCCAGATCGTTTTCCCCTGAGTGCCAAAGCGAGCCTGCATCGCGGAGGAGGGAAGGGCCTTCAACGCCCCCAGTGTCGGCAGGCCAAGCCGTTCCAGCCGCTTGACCAGATCGAACTCGATCGGCAGCCAGGAAACCGGAATCTCCTGCAAAAAAGCGGAAAGCTCGGCTTCGTCGACGACAAACGAACTGCCGGGAGCGGCCTTGCGGGCCGCAAGCGAAGCGGTGAATTTGCCGGGAGCAACACCTACCCGTGGACGCAAAATGGATGGCACCAGGGCCAGAAGCCGGGAGATGGCCATATCCAGGGAAGGATCATGCCGCTGCAACCCTGCCAGATCGACGAAACAGCGATCGACGCCTTCCGGCTCGATGGCAGGGCTGAACGTTTCCAGAGCGGTCAGCACGCGCTCGAAAGCGGCCGATTCACGTACCGGGTTCGGTTCGATAAAGATCGCTTCTGGAGCGAGAGCGGTGACTTCTCGCAGCAGCATGCCGGGGCGCACCCCTCGCTGGGTCGCTTCCGGACTGCAATCGACCACGCAGGTGCGAGCATTTGGCGGAGAGGTCAGCACCAGCGGCAGACCATCAAGATCGGGACGATCGAGGAGGGTCATCCGCAGGGAGAAATGAGGAATCAGAACGCAGGCAAGAGCCATGGTAGCGCCCCTCGGCTGACTGGAAAGAGAGAAATCATGGTGTGCTGCAATATGTCCGGACGCATAGAACACCCCTTGCCGGAAATATCAGATCACATGCTCCATAGGATAGAACAAATGTTCTGTTTGTGCAAAGGGAAGGAGGTAGTCTTTGCAGGCAAAGGGTGTATACTGTCCATACTGACTGTACGTACACCCTGCATTGCCAGCGGTGATACCGGCGCATCGACAATCCCGTCCGCAGGAATCCCCATGGCCACCAGCACCCGAGTCCGGGCGAGCCAGCCAAAATCCAAACAGACCTCCCGGAAACAGGCCCGGCCAGAAACCCCTACAAGTCGCCTGACCTCGATCCGCGATCGCGTGCCGATCTGGCTTCATGCACGCCGGGAAACAGAGAAACGCCGGCGACGTCTGATCGGCGCAATCCTCCTGTCTCTCGGCATCGTGGCGATATGGCTCCTCGTGGCCGGGCACAACAACGGTGCAATTGCCAGCTGGATCCAGGATGCCATGCAAAGCATCGCCGGACAGGGGGCGTTCCTCATTCCCCTTGTCCTGATCATGGTCGGGTTGCGAGGCGTCTTGCGGAACTCGCAGCCCATCCTCTTCTGGTGGCACATCGCAGGCGCGTGCCTGCTGATCCTTTCCCTCCTGGCGATCTTCGCTCTCTCGCATGCCGATCGCCATGAAGGCGGTGGTGTGATTGGACATGCGGCTATCACACTCACCAATGACAGATTGACCGAGATCCCGGCTGCTTTTCTCTTTCTTGGCATCGGCGGCGTGGGCGTCTTTCTGCTGAGCCGCATCACACCCTGGACCCTCGTTCACGAGATCACAGATATCACCGCGGCCGCCCGTACCTCGACCGCCCCTGTTGTGGCCCAGCCCCCTCGAAAGACCGCGGCAAGACCCAATCTCGAAGTACCGCCTCCACCAGTGAGCAAAGAGGAAATGGCCAGGGCCCAGCAGATGCCTTTGCCACCGATCATCAATCTGCCCAAAAACACGGTGCCTGCTGCCACAAAAAAGAAGCCCGCGCCAATGCCTGCCAGAGCGGCCGAAAATCTGCCCCTTCCTGAATTGACCCGCCTGCACCTCTACGAGGGTGTCGAACCAGACACTGTCGAACTGGAGGCCAAAGCGCGCCTGATCGAAGAAACGCTGACAAGCTTCAAAGTCGACGCGTATGTGCGGGAAATCAACCCCGGACCGACAGTCACGCAATACACCCTCGAGCCAGGAACCGGCGTCAAAGTTCGCCGCATTACCGAGCTGCAAAACGATCTGGCGCTGGCCATGGCCGCTCCAAGCATTCGCATCGAGGCTCCGGTGCCTGGGATGGCTCGAGTTGGCATCGAGATCCCCAACGAAAACGTGTCTACGGTGGGACTTCGGGAGATGCTCGAATCGCCGGCCTTCCAGCGGTCGAAAGGCAAGCTGCCTGTCCCGCTGGGGCGCGATGTCAACGGCAAGTACATCGTCCACGACATCGCCAAAATGCCGCACGTCCTCATCGCCGGAGCAACTGGCTCTGGAAAGAGCGTCTGCATCAACACCATCATCTCGACCTTTATGCTCACTCGCTCTCCATCAGATCTGCGTCTCTTGATGATCGATCCCAAAATGGTCGAGCTGACCGGGTACAACGGTGTGCCGCACCTCCAGTGCCCCGTCATCACCGAGATGGACAAGGTGGTCGGCGCGTTGAGGCTGGTGGTCCAGGAAATGCAGCGCCGATATGACCTGTTCAACAAAAATGGCGTGCGCAATCTCGACGGTTACCGGCTGAAGATCGAAGACGAGCCCAAAGCGGAGAAGGTTCCTTACCTGGTCGTCATCATCGATGAGCTCGCCGACCTGATGCTCACCTCGCCAATGGATGTCGAAACGCTCCTTCAGCGAATTGCCCAGATGGGTCGCGCCGCGGGCATTCACCTGATCCTGGCAACTCAGCGTCCTTCTGTCGATGTCGTCACAGGCGTGATCAAGGCAAACGTGCCAACGCGGATTGCCTTCGCCGTCTCTTCTCAGACGGACAGCCGGGTGATTCTCGACATGCCGGGCGCTGAACGGCTCCTTGGTCGTGGCGATATGCTTTTCCTTCCGCCAGATGCGGCCAAACCCTCTCGCATTCAGGGCGCATTCATCGAGGATGACGACGTCCACTATCTTGTACAGCACTGGCACTCCGTTGCTCCATTGCCCAAATATGCGGAAGAATGGCTCAACCTCCCCTCATCCTCTGGAGGGGGCGAGGACGATCTCGATGGCGAAGATGACCCACTCATGGAGAAGGCTCTGGAGGTTGTGCGCAGCCAGGGAGTAGCCTCTGCTTCGATGCTGCAGCGCCGTCTTCGCATTGGCTACAACCGTGCGGCGCGACTCATCGAGCAAATGGAGGCAGAGGGCATCATCGGTCCAGCGGATGGCATAAAGGGCCGTCCGCTCCTCACCGACGACTTCTAACCTTATCCAGGGTCGCTGGCGAACTGGAAAAATAGACGCGTGTTCGGGGTCCCGGTGGTACCATCGTTTCGCGGCATCTCCGGTTTCGCCGCGTTCTGGAAAGGTCTTCCTCCCGTGTCATCTTCCGGAGTTGGCGTCACTGCTCGTCCCGTCTCCAAACTGGTCGAAGAATTCAACAAGTTGCCGGGTATCGGGCCGAAAACGGCAACTCGCCTCGCCTATCACATCCTGCGCGATTCGCGTCAGAACGCCGCGCAGCTCGCGGAGGCGATCATCGAGGTCAAAGATCGAATCGTCCTTTGTTCGATCTGCTTTAACTTCAGCGAGACCGATCCATGCCCTCTCTGTTCCGATCCACTCAGGGAGTCAACGATTTGCGTCGTCGAAGAGCCGCTCGACGTTCAGGCGCTCGATCGGACCGGGTTTTTCAAGGGCCGCTACCATGTACTCCATGGTGCGATTTCGCCAATCGACGGTATCGGACCAGGTCGGCTGAAAATCGATGAACTGATCGAGCGCGTGAAGCGAGAGAAGCCGGACGAGGTCATTCTCGCAACCAATCTCGATATCCCGGGTGATGCTACCGCCACCTACCTGCATCGTCTGCTCGTCCCCCTGGGTGTCACTGTGAGCCGCCCCGCGACCGGTCTTCCAGCGGGAGGAGACCTCGAATATGCGGATGAAGTCACGCTCGGGCGAGCGCTGACCGGACGCCGAATTCTTTAGGTGCGGATATGGTCGCCCCGCTTCACGAGCAGTACACTTCGCGTAATGGCGAGTTTTCTTCGTGTCACTTCAGGCGCTCGTCGACGTAATCGGGGTGTCTTGCACGCCGAAACACCCTTGACCCCGGATGAGCGTCACATACGATCTGTCGAATATGGCAGCGACTTCTCAGCGCCACCTTCAGAGCCGCTTGTCGATGTGGTGATCAAGCCTGCGGGTCTTCGTGATGCTCTCCGGCTTCGGTCAGTTGATGTGACGCTGCGACTCAATCAGCCGGAATCGCTGCTCGCTTCACCACTGTTGATAAGGAAGCCCGCGGAACTTCTGACGAGGCCAAAAGAACGAAAACCGACGACGCTCGTTGCTGAATCAGGAGGCGAGCTGCTCGGATTCGCCGAGTTCCAGCCCTCGATGCCTGACCTTCGGTGGCTGCTCTGCGCTGTCGGCCTGCAGCATGCGGCCACAGATCCGATCCCTGTCTGGCTTCCGCTGTTCGAGGACGCAACGCGTCGCGCCGGAGCATCTGGCGTCAAGCGACTGTTCGCGCGAGCGCCAGTTGACTCACCGGTTTCTCACGCCTTGCGTCAGGCCGGCTATACGCCCTATGCCAGAGAACGCATCTTTTCGTCGAGCCATGCCGTCGCAGCAACGTCCGGAATTGTCATTCGCGAACAGGAACGAACGGATACCTGGGCGGTACATCAGCTCTATATCGCATCCGTACCGAGGGAAGTGCAATATGCTGAGGCCTACACCAGCCATCGCTGGGAGTTGTCCGAGGGGCGATCGATTTCGAATGGTGACGTGCGTGCCTGGCTGCACGAGATGAACGACACCCCCATCGTCTACGCCCGCAGTGAATCGGCGCGTCGCAGGCATGTATTCGATGTCATATTCCCGCCAGGAAGCGCCGAAATTGCCGCGCAGGTCCTCGATTCGGTGATTTCACGCGGATCGCATGTCTCGACGGGAGGTGAGATCTTCCTGGCTGTTCGCACATACAACACCGAACTCGAGCAACACCTGATCGAACGGAAATTCGCGTTGCGTATGGAGCAGGATCTCTTCGTCCGGTACACCACCGCTCCGTTACGCGTGGTGACGTCAGAGACAATTTTGCAGGAGATTGACGCGCATGAACGTTCTCCGCGTGGCGTTCCCGCCTTTTTCGTCGATGGCAGCGCCAATGGCAAAAGTCAATTCGTAATCTCTGGAATCAAACACCGTCAGCCTCCCGCGGGTTGAGGCGCCGACGCAGATATCATCTTGGAGCAATACGCATTGGAAACTGATTTCGTTCTTAGTCCCCCGGAGCTCAGACCGACGATTCGGCAGGCAGAAGTCGAATATGAAACGACGGACAATCTCGACGACCTGCTTTCCGTGCTCCCACCCGCTATCACGGAGCAGATCAGGGCGGTCGCCCTCGATAACTCGTCAGAGTCGATTGTCGAAATCGTGCTCGATCAGGGCAGGCTGCCGGAAATCCGCATTGCAAAAACCGAAATGCCACTCGGCATGCTCGATGTAACGCGAGATGACCTTCTGTACGTGGCTGAGAGAATAGGCAACTTTGGCGATGACAATCGAGCCGGAATTGAACGCACCTTGCATCGAATCTCGGCCATTCGAAATCGC